>DATDJH010000213.1:0-21507 GCA_036520635.1 Acidimicrobiia bacterium | reverse complement strand
GCACCTGATGTTTCGACATGTGAGATCTTGAGCGAAAACGGACTTACAGAAACGGAGAACGACAAATGAGTGACACGCCGCAGTCAGAAGCAGAGTGGCGTCAGAAGCTGGACCCCGAGCAGTACCAGGTGTTGCGCGAGGCGGGGACCGAGCGGGCGTTCACAGGCAAGTACTGGAACTCAAAGGCCCACGGGACCTACCGCTGCGCCGGCTGTGGTGAGGAGTTGTTCTCGAGCGAGACCAAGTACGACTCGGGCTCGGGTTGGCCCAGCTTCTACCAACCGATCCAGTTGGAGAAGGTCGCCGAGGATAAGGACAGCTCCTACGGGATGGTTCGCACCGAAGTCCGCTGCTCCAACTGTGGAGGCCACCTTGGCCACGTGTTCGACGACGGACCCAACCCCACCGGGCTCCGCTACTGCATCAACTCGGCTGCACTGGACCTTGAAGAGGACGACTGAAAGTCAGTGCCTTGCTCTGGCCTCGGCGAGTAGCTCGCCAAACCTCTCGTCTCGCTCGGTAACGGGCAAAGACGACACCTCGATCCTCCCCTGAACCAGGCCTCCGCTTTCGGTGAGCTCGACATCCACGTCGTCGAGGATCCGTCGCACCGCCTGGTTGAACGCTTGGACGACGAAACAGAGCTCGGTCAGCTGATTGGCCCGGGCGGAGGCGACCAGGGCTTCAAAGAGCACCCGGCCCAGACCTCGACCCTGGAATCTGTCGACAACAGTCACCGCGACGTCGGCGCAGATGGGGTCCGAGAACCGGATGTAACGGCCGACACCGGCGGGCTCGTTGTCGATGGCCGCCCCCCACGCCACATGCCCGACCTGATCGACCTTGGTCAGGTAGTCCAGCTCGGAGGGGGTGAGGTGGTCTACCCCCACTCCAAATCGGGCAAACCGGCTCTCGATCGACATGAGGCTCAAGCCTTCGGCGAGCAGGCCCCGGTCATCGGGATGGATCGGGCGCAGTTCGGCAATCGAGCCATCGCGAAGGGTGACGGCAATCGTTGGCAGATCGGATGGAGATGTGTCTGGCATGAGGTGCTTGCTGCAGCAAGCATACCGCGAGCAGGAGGGCTACTCCTGTAACTTCACCGTGGATGGCTAGGCAGAGGCTGGCAACAGTCACCTCCGAATTTGGGTCGGGGAAGAGGGAGTCGCATGACTCTTCACCCTTTTATGAGCGGTTCAGTCCGCCTCTGATCTCCGACGATGAGAATGTCGCGACGCCGGTGGCGATCGACCACCTGTTCCACGGCGATGCCCGGGAGATGGCAGACGATCAGGTGGCAGATCGCTCGGTTGCCCTGGTCGTCACATCACCGCCCTACTTCGCCGGCAAAGAGTACGAGACGGACACCACAACCGGCCACGTGCCCGCCAGCTATATCGAGTATCTCGAATTGCTGGAGGAGGTGCTGGCGGTCTGTCTGCGCAAGCTCGAGCCCGGTGGTCGGATGGCGGTGAATGTCGCCAACCTGGGACGCAAGCCCTACCGGTCGCTGTCCTCGGATGTCATGGCCATTCTCCAGGACCGGCTGGGAATGCTGCTTCGAGGAGAGGTCATCTGGCAAAAGGCCAAGGGAGCCGGGGGCAGCTGTGCCTGGGGGTCATATCGCTCCCCGCAAAACCCCGTCCTCAGGGACGTCACCGAGAGAGTCGTGATCGCATCGAAAGGACGCTTCGACCGGGCGATCAAGAGGGCCAAGCGGGAAGCGCTCGGCCTGCCCAATGTCGCCACTATCGAGACCGAGGAGTTCCTCGAGGCAACACTCGATGTGTGGGAGATCCCGTCCGAGCGGGCGAGCCGTGTGGGCCACCCTGCACCCTTCCCCGTTGCCCTCCCTCGCCGACTGATCGAGCTCTACACCTACACCAATGACCTGGTTCTCGATCCGTTCATCGGGTCGGGGAGCACCGCCATCGCCGCGGTCGAGACGGCCCGCCACTATGTGGGCTTCGACACCGATGCCGCATATCTGGCCTTGGCCAACGAGCGGATCGCTGCCTCCGGTGGGAGCCCATGAAGATCCTCACCGTGTGCCTGGGGAACATCTGCAGGTCCCCGGCCGCGGCCGCGGCTATCAAAGAGGCGGCGGTGGACGCAGGCTTCGAAGTCGAGGTCGATTCTGCGGGCACAGGTTCCTGGCATATCGGCCAGCCGCCACACCCCGAATCGGTGGCCGCCGGGGCGAGAGCCGGTCTTCGGATCGACGGGCGCGCTCGTCGGGTCACCGCATCTGACTTCGACCGTTTCGACGTGATCCTCGCCATGGACCGCTCCAATCTGCGGGAGTTGACCGGAATCGCACCCAGCAAGGCGTCCCAGGCCAAACTGCGCCTCTTCCGCACCTATGACCCGGATTCGGACGAAGACGAGATTCCGGACCCCTGGGGAGGACCTACAGAGGGCTACGAGGAGACGATCCGGATTGTGCGCGCCGCGGCGCGGGGTCTCGTCGAAGATCTCTTTGTCCGGGCTCAGGCCTGGTGAAGAATGCGGTAGCCCTCCAGCATGAAAGCTAGGGCGGCGGTCACCGGATCCGCATCCTCCATGAGTCGGTCGTAGCCGAGGCTGGAGCCATTGAATGCCTCGTCGTTCCAGTAACGATTGGAGCGGTAGATCTTGCCCCATGCCGAGACATAGACGTAGGGCTCAGGATGCGCGGCATCGCCCGGTGATGCCCCGAAACTCGCCCTCTGCCCCAAAGTCTCATTGCCCATCTCGATAGCGGCGTCGAAATGTTCAGGCCAGATCTGGGTCTCCGAGACCTCGTCGCCTTGCAGTCCATAGCCGCGGAGCCTTGCCAGGACGTCGCCGCCGAACTGAAACCAGTTGGCGATGGCAAGCGCACCTTCGACATCGACAGATAGCTCAGAGGATGGGGCGACAGGCGGAAGCGGGTCTCCGAAGTCGGGAAACCAAACTTCCTGGTATTCGATGCCGAGAAAATCGCACGCCGATCCAATCGTGGAGATGGTTTGGGTCGCAACGTTTCCGTCGTCCTCGATGACGATCAGGTCCCCTTCGATCCGGGCGACCCGGCCATCGAATTCGGGGGTCCCGAATCCGCCGGGCGTGGCGCGCAGGCCCATCCGACCCACCGCTTTGTAGCGGGCGGGGGCCAGAGCGAAGAACGCGAGCTGATGGAGCTTGTTCCGCGTCTCGGCGAAGCCTGAAGGAAGTGCGGGCAGGTTCAAGTCTCCGAAACCTCCGGGTTGGGCTTCCGCCAGAAAGCAGCGAGCTGCAGACCGGCGACGGCCAGGCCGATCCCCACGATCCCGGCTCCAAGCCACCCATCGAGGTCATCGGAGATGCCGATGGCCGAGTCGAGCGATACCGAACCGGGGCCGAGAATGGCGATGACCAGTGCCACGAAGGCCAGGGTGGTCACGTACTCGTAGCCCTCGTCCGGACGACGAAAGTTGAAGAAACCCGCAAAGCGATGAATCGACCAGAAGGCCACGAACATCGTCGCCGCCAGCCCGGCAGCGGCCAGTGAGGTCAGCAGGCCGACGATCAGCCCCAGCCCGAGGAGGATCTCATTGCTGGCGGAGATCTTTGCGTTGAGGGCCGGCGACCGAAACCCCTTCTTGGCGAACCACGTGGCCGTGCCCTCCTGGGTTCGGGCGTGGTTGATGCCATGGGCGAGGAGGACGATCCCTGCCCACACGCGGAGCAGGGTCAGACAGAAGTCGAGCTCGTTCATGGGTCAGAACCCTAGGTTCCGGCCGACGATTGTTACGGTTCCGATGACCTGATGGTGGAAAGGCATCAATGAAGTACTGGGCAGAAGGAGCGCTCGCGCTAGCCGTCACTCTCGTGCTGGGCGCCGGTCTTTGGTTGTTCACCGGACAGCCAATTGGAGACGAGACCACCGCCACGACAGCACCAGTGGTGGTAGACACCGAGGCCGCGGCGCGGGGTGAGGTCCTTGCCTCCGAGACTGGTTGCCTTGCCTGTCACACCATCGACGGGGCATCCGGTGTCGGGCCAACCTGGAAGGGCGTGGCAGGCGCCACCCGGCCGCTGGTCTCAGGCGAGCAAGTGGTTGCCGACAACGCCTATCTGTTCAATTCGATAGTCGACCCGAATTCACAGGTGGTGAGCGGTTTCGAGCCAGTGATGCCCACCAGCTTCGCCGACCAGCTCACCGAAGACGAGATCAACGACCTCGTGGAGTACATCAAGTCTTTGTCATAATGCCGGCTGACTTCGCCTCTCCGCGTGTCGAGTAACCCCCCTCCCCCCTTCGGGGGACTCCCCCCACCGCTCGCTGCGCTCACTGGGGGGAGAAACACGGAATATGACAATACCTCACTCAGGTTGTACCCTTCGTACACACTCAACCTGAACCGGAGGTTCATCAACAAATGGCACGCGCAGTAGGTATCGATCTCGGTACCACCAACAGCGTCATCGCCGTGCTCGAAGGGGGCGAGCCCACCATCATCGCCAACGCCGAGGGCGGCCGCACCACCCCTTCCGTAGTCTCGTTCAAGGACGGCGAGGTTTTGGTGGGTGAGGTAGCCAAACGGCAATCGATCACCAACCCCGACCAGACCGTTCGCTCGGTCAAGCGCCACATGGGGACCGACTGGTCGATCGAAGTGGATGGCAAGAAGCTCACCTCCCAAGAGATCTCGGCCCGCATCCTCATGAAGCTGAAGCGGGACGCCGAGTCCTATCTCGGCGACAAGGTCACCGATGCGGTGATCACCGTTCCCGCCTACTTCAACGACGCCCAGAGGCAAGCGACCACGGAAGCCGGACAGATTGCCGGCCTGAATGTGCTCCGCATCATCAACGAGCCGACCGCGGCTGCCCTCGCCTATGGCCTGGACAAAGAGAGCGACCAAACCATCCTTGTCTTCGACCTGGGTGGCGGAACCTTCGACGTCTCGGTCCTCGAGATCGGTGACGGCGTCTTCGAGGTCAAGGCGACCTCAGGCGACACCCACCTCGGTGGCGACGACTGGGACCAGAAGGTCATCGACTGGCTGGTCGAGGGTTTCAAGAACGACCATGGCGTCGACCTGGCCAAGGACCGCATGGCCCTGCAACGTCTCAAGGAAGCGGCGGAGAAGGCGAAGATCGAGTTGTCGACTGTCGTCGAGACCGAGGTCAACCTCCCCTTCATCACCGCCACCTCCGACGGCCCACTGCATCTCCAGCGCAAGCTGACCCGGTCCGAGTTCCAAAAGCTCACGGAGGAGCTCCTGGAGCGAACCAAGCGGCCCTTCCAGCAAGCCGTCAAGGATGCCGGAATCGCGATCGACGACATCGAGCATGTCGTCCTCGTCGGGGGATCGACCCGGATGCCTGCAGTCCAGGAACTGGTCAAGAGCCTCACCGGCAAGGACCCTCACCGTGGTGTGAACCCCGATGAGGTGGTGGCCGCGGGCGCTGCCATCCAGGCCGGAGTGCTCAAGGGTGATGTGAAGGACATCCTTCTCCTCGACGTAACCCCGCTGACCCTTGGCATCGAGACCAAGGGCTCGGTGATGACCCGGATGATCGAGCGCAACACCACGATCCCCACCAAGCGGTCGGAGATCTTCACCACGGCTGAGAACAACCAGCCCGAGGTCGAGATCCACGTTCTCCAGGGCGAGCGCACCATGGCCAACGACAACAAGAGCCTGGGCAAGTTCCGCCTCACCGGGATCCCACCGGCTCCGATGGGCGTCCCCCAGATCGAGGTTTCCTTCGACATCGACGCCAACGGGATCGTCAATGTGAACGCCAAGGATCTCGCCACTGGCAAGGAGCAGGCGATGACGATCACCGGCGGCTCAGCTCTCGCCGAAGGTGAGATCGACCGGATGATCAAGGATGCCGAGGCCTATGCCGAGGAAGACGCCAAGCGCCGCGAGGCGGTGGAGACCCGCAATCAGGCGGACCAGTTGGTCCATCAGACCGACAAGCTCCTCGAGGAGCAGGGCGAGCAGATGACCGAGGAAGAGAAGACCGGTGTCGAGTCGGCGCTGGCCGAACTCAAGGCGACGCTCGGCAACGAAGCGAGCGACAACTCGGAAGTTCGATCCAAGATGGACAGCCTGATCTCGGCGAGCCAGGCGATGGCCACCCGTCTCTATCAGCAAGCGGCAGCCGCAGGAGAGGCCGAAGAGGCCGCTCCCGAGGATGAGGACGTCGTCGAAGCCGAGATCATCGAGGACGATGAGTGATTTAGAGCCGGAAGTCGTCATTGGGGAGATCGTCGAGGCGTCGAGCACGCCCGGGTTCGATCTCCCCGAAGACCCGGAGGAGGCCGTCAAGTACCTGACAACCCTTCTCGTCGAGTCGCGGGACGAGGCAACCTCATATCTCGACGATCTGCGCCGTGTCGCTGCCGACTTCGACAACTTCCGCAAGCGCGCCCTGCGGGAACAGTCGACAACGCTCGACCGTGCCGCCGAGCGCGTCGTTCGCGAGCTGTTGCCGGTTCTCGATTCGTTTGACGGGGCACTCGCGGTCGAGCCAGCCACTGATGGTGAGAGGCGCCTTCTTTCAGGAATGATCGGGACCAGGGAACAACTGCTCAAAGCCCTGGGACAGGAGGGTCTAGAGGTCATCCCCACGATCGGTGAGCCCTATGACCCTGAGATCCATGAGCCGGTGGGAGCACCCGAGGGTGGTGGCCCATTCGTCGTCTCCCAGGAGCTGCGCCGGGGCTACAAACTCGGCGGGAAGGTCCTGCGCGCCGCCCTGGTGGGCTTGGAATCCGAGCGATGAACCGGGATTGGGTCGACAAGGACTTCTACGAGATCCTTGGCGTTGGGTCCGAGGCCACGCCCGAAGAGATCAAGAAGTCCTACCGCAAGCTGGCTCAGACCTATCACCCGGACGCCAACCCCGGGAACGATGAGGCCGAGGAGAAATTCAAAGAGATCTCCGAGGCTTATGCCACTCTGTCAAATGCCGAGCAACGCAAGGAGTACGACCAGGTCCGAAAGTTGGTCGCCTCGGGCGGCTACTCCGGATACGGCCAAGGGGCCGGTGGCTTCGGCGGACAGCAGGTGCGGGTCGAAGACCTCTCCGACCTCCTTGGAGGGCTGGGCGGTCTCGGCGACCTCTTCGGGTTCGGCTCCCAATCGAGGAGCGGTCCCGCCAGGGGCGCCGATGTCCAGGCCGATTTGAGCATCAGCTTCGAGGATGCAGCGGCCGGAATCACTACGACGATCAAGGTGAAGGGCGCCGCCCCCTGTTCACACTGTGGGGGGTCGGGCGCAGAGCCGGGCACCCAGGTCACCACCTGCCCGACCTGCGGAGGCCGCGGTGTCGTCGCCCAGAATCAGGGATTCTTCTCCTTCTCCCAGCCGTGCCCGCAGTGCCGGGGATCGGGCCGTCTCATCGAGACTCCGTGCTCTGTCTGTCGCGGCTCAGGAGCTGAGACCAGGACCCGTGATGTGAATGTGCGGGTCCCGGCCGGAGTCCAGGACGGCAACACCCTCCGGATCAGGGGCAAGGGTGCACCGGGCCGCAACAGTGGCCCCGCGGGCGACCTTCTCGTGCGGGTTCGGGTTGCGACCAGCCGGACCTTCGGCCGCAAGGGAAACGACCTCACCCTCTCGGTCCCGATCACCTACCCCGAAGCTGTGCTGGGGACCAAGCTCGAGGTGCCAACCCTCAATGGGGCGGTCAAGCTCAAGATTCCGGCCGGCACCCCTTCCGGAAAGACCTTCCGGGTGAGAGGCAAAGGCGTCATTCCCGAGCGGGGACGGGCCGGCGATCTACTGGTCACCGTCCAGGTCGCGGTGCCCACCAAGGTCGGCAAGGAAGAGAAGCAATTGATCGAAGACCTCGCCAAGTATGAGACCGATGACGTGCGGTCCGATCTGAGATGATGGTGACTCGATGAACGAGACCACCCGCGCGGTGTTCGTGATCTCGGTGGCGGCTGAGCTCGCCGGGATGCACCCGCAGACCCTCCGCATCTACGAGCGCAAAGGCCTCATCGATCCTTTTCGCACTCCTGGGGGCACCCGCCGTTACTCACGCGAGGACATCGAGCGTCTTCAGCTGATTCAGGAGCTCACGAGCCAGGGCCTCAACCTCGAAGGGGTACGCCGGGTTCTGGCACTTCAGGAGGAAAACCGCGTCCTGAAGCGGAAGCTGGACAAACTGCGGGACAAGATGGACGACATCGAGGAAGAGATGGAGCAGCGGATCGAGGAGGTCCGTCGGGCCAACCGCCACGAACTCATCTTGAGAAGCCAGGTCCGGTCGTTGTTTCCCGAGGATCGCTGATGGCCGACACCTATCAAGGCCCGGTCCGGGTCCTCGGTGGTGACGGGATCCTGCTGACCACCGGCCTGGCCACGCTCGAGACCGATCCGGACATGGGCAATTGGCGGGGCTCGCTCGAGACGTTGCGGGGAACGGGGGTAGCCGGGAAGGCGCTCGTCGTCGAGCTGGAGATCCCTGGCGGATCGACGGGTCGAGCCCAATTGACCCCGGTCAGCGAGTCCGGCGACCGGGCAACATCATCGCTCGTCGGTTTCGGCTCAAAGCCTTTCTGAACGAACCGTCGTTACCGTGCCCTAATGGGTGCAGCCGCCGACTGCGAGTCGATCGGAGCTGGGCTCCTTCGACAGCCGGTCAACTCCCTGACCACTCTCGCATTCGTCCTCGCCGGAATCCTCGTTGTTACCAGGCGACCGGAGCGGCGCTGGGTCGGAATCGCCTTGGTCGCCACCGGAATCGGATCATTCCTCTTTCACGGTCCGATGCCGGGTGCCAGCGAATGGGCCCACGACGTCAGCCTCGCCTGGCTTTTGTTGGTGGTCTCAGCCGACGGGTCTCGATGGGAGCGTTGGTCCCGGATTCCCGGTCTGGCTGGCATCGCGGTGATATTTGGGCTGTTTCCCCCGGTGGCCGACCCGATCTCGGTAGCTCTGACCATCGTCGCCTTGATCTCGGTGCTGAGAACGGATCGATCGGCCGCAACCTGGGCGGCAGTATCACTACTCGCGGTCAGCGGGCTCCTGGGTCGTCTGGGTGCCACCAACTGGCCCTGGTGCGACCCCGACTCGGCCCTGCAACTGCATGGTCTCTGGCATTTGGGTGCTGCGGCCGCAGTGACCATCTGGGCCCTCATGACCCCGCCGCTCAATCGATAGTGAGCTCTCCCTCCTCGACCGTGACCTTGACGGTGTCCCCTTCACTGAATTCGCCCGAGAGCAGCCGCAGTGCGAGCGGGTCAGCCAACTCGCGTTGGATGGTCCGCTTCAAGGGCCGGGCCCCGTAGACGGGGTCGAATCCTCGCTCAGCGAGTAGGTCAAGCGCAGCTTCGGATACTTCCAACTCGATCCGTCGCTCAGCGAGCCGTTTGTGAAACGACTCCAGTTGGATCTCAACGATGTGTCGCAGGTCTTCCCGGGTGAGCCTGTCGAAGACGATGATTTCGTCGATGCGGTTGAGGAACTCCGGCCGAAAGTGGGCCCGCACCGCCTCCAGCACCCTCTCCTCCACTACCTCGAACGGCTGATCCGGTTGGATGTTCTCCGACCCGAGGTTCGAGGTCATGATGAGGACCACGTTGGTGAAGTCCACAGTCCTCCCCTGACCGTCGGTAAGCCTCCCGTCATCGAGAAGCTGCAGCAGCACGTTGAAAACATCGGGATGCGCCTTCTCCACCTCATCCAGGAGGAGCACGGCGTAGGGGCGGCGTCGCACCGCTTCTGTCAGCTGACCGCCCTCGTCGTAGCCGACATACCCGGGAGGGGCGCCGATGAGCCGGCTCACCGAGTGCTTCTCCATGTACTCCGACATGTCGATCCGGACCATCGCCCTCTCGTCGTCGAAGAGGTAGTCGGCAAGAGCCCGCGCCAGTTCGGTCTTCCCGACACCGGTGGGACCGAGAAACAGGAACGACCCCGAGGGCCGGTTGGGGTCGGCGAGCCCGGCACGGCTGCGGCGAACCGAGTTGGCGACCGCGGTCACCGCGTGATGCTGGCCGACGACCCGCCGGTGGAGCTCCTCTTCGAGCCTGATCAGCTTCTGGGTCTCGCCCTCCATCAGCCTCGAAACCGGGATCCCGGTCCACCTGGCTACGACCTCCGCAACGTCTTGCTCGGTCACTTCCTCGCTGAGCATCCGACCCTGTTCGTGAAGGTGCGCCAGGTCGGCCTCCTTCTCAGCAAGCTGAGCCTCGAGAGCCCCCAGGGTTCCGTAGCGAAGCTCCGCCGCCTTGGCGAGATCCCCTTCTCGCTCCGCTCTCTCGGCAGCGGCGCGGGTCTCCTCCATCTCCTCCTTGATCGACTGGATGGCGGTGATCACGTCCTTCTCCAGGTTCCAGCGCGCAGTGAGGGCATCAATCTCCTCGGTCAGGTCGGCGACCTCCTGCTCCACACTCTGAAGCCGATCTGCGGCGGCTGGATCGGTCTCCTTCTTCAGCGCCTCGCGTTCGATCTCCAACTGGATCCGGCGCCGGGTCAAATCATCGATCTCCTCGGGCATCGAATCGATCTCGATCCGGAGCCGACTTGCAGACTCGTCGATCAGGTCGATTGCCTTGTCGGGTAAGAATCGGGCCGGGATGTACCGGTCGGACAACACGGCTGCCGCCACCAGGGCGGAGTCGGTGATCCGAACCCCGTGGTGGACTTCGTAGCGCTCCTTGAGCCCCCTGAGAATCCCCACGGTCTCCTCCACAGATGGCGCCTCCACCAGCACCGGCTGGAAGCGCCGCTCCAGGGCTGCATCCTTCTCGATGTGCTTGCGGTACTCGTCGAGTGTGGTTGCGCCGATGAGTCGCAGCTCGCCACGGGCGAGCATCGGCTTCAGCATGTTGGATGCATCCATCGCCCCTTCGGCAGCGCCGGCGCCGACCAGGGTGTGGAGCTCGTCCAGGAAAGTGATGATCTCGCCACCGGCGGCCCGGATCTCCTCGAGCACCGCCTTGAGCCGCTCCTCGAACTCCCCGCGGTACTTGGCGCCGGCCACCATCGAGGCCAGGTCGAGCGAGATGATGCGCTTCGTCTTCAGGCCTTCGGGCACGTCTCCGTCGGCCACACGCCGGGCGAGCCCTTCGACGATGGCCGTCTTGCCCACCCCCGGCTCGCCGATGAGCACCGGGTTGTTCTTGGTCCGTCGGGAAAGGACCTGAATCACCCTCCGGATCTCCTCGTCTCTCCCTATTACCGGGTCGAGGCCTCCCTTGCGGGCTTCTGCTGTGAGATCCCGGCCGTACTGCTCGAGGGCATTGAAGGTCGACTCCGGGTCGTCACTGGTCACCCTCTGGTTGCCTCGCAACGTCTGTAGTGCTTCGAGGATCGCCGTCGAATTGAGGCCACCGCTTCGGAGGGCCTCTCCGGTCGGGCCGGTGTCCTCTGAAAGGGCAAGGAGAAGGTGCTCTACCGAGAGGTAGTCGTCACGAAGGCTGGTGCGGTGACGGTCCGCCTCGGCGAGCGCCTTGCTGAGATCCGTCGCCGCCCGCAACTCGGCGTCCCCGTACACCTTCGGCTCCCGATCCAGGATCTCTTCGATCGCCCGGCGCAGGTCGATCGGCCGCAGGCCGAGACGGTCGAGGACCGGATAGACGATCCCTTCGGGCTGGCCGAGCAATGCCAGCGCAAGGTGAGCCGCCTGAATCGACCCATGGTTGTGATCCCGGGCGGCCTGAGTTGCAGCCAGGATTGCTTCCCGGCTGCGGGCGGTGAGCTTCTCCGGATTCATTCCTCACAACTCGCGGACAGCCACAGAATCATAAGGTGTGGGTGATTTGATGGGCGTGGTGAACGACACCACAGCCCTGAGCGTCAGGAGGTAGACGACGTGGACAACGAGGTCTGGCGTTGGTTGTGGACGATCTTCGCCATCGTCATGGGGATCGGCGAGATCTTCACCGCCGGTTTCTTCCTCCTGCCCTTCGCCATCGGGGCCGCCTCGGCCGCCATCCTCGCCTGGGCAGACGTCGGCGTCCTCGCCCAGTGGCTGGTGTTTTTCGGCGTCTCCCTCGTCTCCCTCGCCTACCTGCGACGTTTCATCACGCGTCAAGACGAGGCCGAGCAGCCCAAGGTCGGCGCCAACCGCTGGGTGGGTGTCGAGGGCATCGTCCTCGAGGCGATCGATCCCCAGAGCGGGGCGGGAATGGTCAAAGTTGCCACCGAGGAGTGGCGGGCCACCGCGGACCAACCGATCCCCAAGGACGCCCGGATCGTGGTCAATGAGGTTCGGGGGGCGAGGTTCATCGTCGCACCGGTGGACAGCGAATGACTTTGGACGACTAGGAAAGGAAGAGACATGGAGGCAGTGATAATCCTGTTCGCCGTCATGGCGCTGGTGTTGATCCTCATCGCCGCGGCCGGATTCAAGGTGGTCAGGCCGTACGAAAAGGGCCTCATCGAGTTTCTTGGCCGCTACCAGCGCACCGTCGACTCCGGCCTGCGCTGGGTCCTGCCCTTCGTGAAGCGTTTGACCAAGGTCGACATGCGGGAGCGGGTGATCGACGTGCCTCCCCAAGAGGTGATCACCAAGGACAACGTGGTCGTCACCGTCGACGCCGTCATCTACTACGAGGCCACCGACCCGGTGAAGCTCGAGTACAACGTCGGCAATTTCATGCTGGCGGTCACCAAGTTGGCCCAGACCAACCTCAGGAACGTTGTCGGTGATCTCGACCTCGACTCCGCGCTCACCTCCCGCGAGGTGATCAACGCCAAGCTGCGCCAGATCCTCGACGACGCCACCGACAAATGGGGAGTCCGGGTGGTTCGCGTTGAGATCCAGCGCATCGAGCCGCCGACCGACGTGACCGATGCCATGCACCGTCAGATGAAGGCTGAGCGGGACCGGCGAGCCGCGGTCACCGAGGCGGAGGGCCTCAAGCGGGCCGCGATCCTCAAGGCCGAGGGCCTCAAGGAGAGCCAGGTGCTCGAGGCAGATGGTCAGGCCGAGGCGATCAAGCGGGTCGCCGACGCCGAGAAGTACCAGAAGCTGACCGTGGCCGAAGGTGAGGGGCAAGCCATCGAACGGGTTTACGCCGCGATCCACAATGGGAACCCGTCGCCCGACCTGATAGCGATCCGCTATCTGGAGACCCTGCAACGGGTTGCGGACGGGCGGGCGACCAAGATCTTCCTACCCCTCGATACCAGCGGGGTCCTGGGGAGCGTGGCCGCAATCGGAGAGATGTTCAAGGAGACTTCGGGATCACCCGAAGGGTGATCCTCGTAGTACGTCCTACGTAGTACGTACTACGCCAAGCGTGGAAACGGTTCGATCGAGTGCGGCAGCCACCCGGCGCACCGTCCCCATCGTCTCGGCGAATCCCTCCAGGGTCAGGCTCTGCGGCCCGTCGCTGAGCGCCTCCTCTGGTCGATCGTGAACTTCGACGATTAGCCCGTCGGCGCCGGCAGCGATCCCGGCGGCAGCGAGGCTGGGCACCAGAGAGCGGCGGCCGGCGGCATGGCTGGGGTCGATGATCACCGGGAGGTGGGTCCGCTCCTTGAGCACCGGGACCGCGCTGATGTCGAGGATGTTCCTGGTGGCAGTGTCGAACGAGCGAACCCCACGCTCACACAGGATCACCCGCGGGTTGCCCGAGCCCACGATGTACTCGGCGGCCAACAACAGCTCCTCGATGGTCGACATCAGCCCCCGTTTCAATAGCACCGGCTTGGGTTGCTCACCCACCGCCGAGAGGAGCCGGAAGTTCTGCATGTTGCGACTTCCCACCTGCAGCATGTCGACATACCGGTTGAGCAAGGGCACGTCCTCCGGAGCGACACACTCGGACACCACACCCAAGCCTGTCGACTCACGGGCAGCCGCCAGCAGTTCCAGGCCGTCCTCACCCATCCCCTGAAAGCTGTATGGGGAGGACCGTGGTTTGAAGGCACCGCCACGCAACAGGACGGCACCCTCTTTGGCGACCCCGGTGGCGATCCGGTCGATCTGGGCCGCCGACTCCACCGAGCAAGGCCCGGCGATGACCACGATCTCAGGGCCGCCAACGACCACATCACCGACGCGGACGGTCGTCGGCGAGTTGCGCGCCGCCCGCGCCACGAACGGGTAGAGAGGAGCCTCGGTGCTCACCGAGTCGACACCGACCAGAGCGCCGATCGACTCCGCCATCCCGGGCTCATAGTCACCGATGACCGACACCACGGTCGTCGATCCGGCCTCGCCGACGTGGACTCGCAACCCGTAGCCCTCGATGAAGCGGAGAATGGCGGCCTTCTGCGCCAGTGTGCAGTCGGCGGTGAGGGTGGCGATCATGGCCGGAGGCCCGTCAGGAATGCCACCGGATCCTCTTCGCGGCCCAAGACCTCGACCAACGCGCTGCCGACGATGACCCCGTCGCAATGGGGTACCAGGGAGCGAACCTGATCGGAGCTTCTGACCCCGAATCCTGCCAGCACCGGGGCCCGGGACACCCCGCGCACCCTGTCCAGATAGCCCGCGACATCGGATCCCACCCCGGCCGAGCCGCCGGTGGTCCCGGTCATGGTCACGGCATAGGTGAATCCTTCGGAGGCCTCGCCGAGACGTCGCAGCCGATCGTCCTCGGTTACCGGAGTCACCAGTTGCACAAGTCCGACGCCGTGCTCAGCGGCGACGCCCCTGAGATCTTCGGATTCATCCAACGGGAGATCTGGGACCACCAGGCCAGCAACACCAACGCCCGAAAGTCGCGGCAGGAGCCGGTCGAAGCCGAATGCCATCAGCGGATTCAAGTAGCTCATGACGACGAGGGGGCATGGGAGGGCCCCGATTGACTCGAGCGCCGAGATAACCAACTCCAGGGTGGCCCCGGCTTCCAGTGCGATTCGGCTCGATTCTTGAATCGTCGCTCCGTCGGCCATCGGATCGCTGAAGGGAATCCCGATTTCGACGGCCTCCGAGATCGCGGCGACCGCGGCCAAGGCGTCTGCGAATCGTTCGATGGTGGGGAACCCGGCAGTCAGATACGGAACCACGGCAGGAGCATCGGCCCTCAGCCGCTGCTCGAGAAGCCCGGCACCTGTGAGTGCGGTGGTCATCGGTTGAGCCCCCGGAGAATGTCGATGTCCTTGTCTCCGCGACCGGACAGTCCGACGAGCACCACGGCGCCCGGTGTCGCTGGCAGCCACCTGCGCACCGCGGCGAGTGCATGGCTGGACTCGAGAGCGGGCAGGATGCCTTCGAGACGTCCCAGTTCGTCCAAGGCGGACAGCGCCTCGTCATCGGAGGCTTCCACATAGCTGGCGCGACCGGTCTCAGCGAGCCAGGCGTGCTCCGGGCCGACACCGGGGTAGTCGAGCCCGGCGGAGACCGAATGCGTCTCCTGGATCTGCCCGTCGCCGTCCTGAAGTATGAATGAGTAACTGCCATGGAGGACGCCCGGGCTGCCACGCCCGATGGTGGCGGCGTTCTCCCCGAGACCGGGGCCGCGGCCGCCCGCCTCGACGCCGATCAGCTGCACTGGATCGTCGAGGAAGGGATGGAAGAGGCCGATGGCGTTGGATCCGCCGCCGACACAGGCAAAGGCGACATCAGGGAGCCGGCCGGCCCGATCCAGCATCTGCTGGCGCGCCTCACGCCCGATGACCGACTGCAGCTCTCGGACCAGCCATGGGTAGGGATGGGGCCCCACCGCCGAGCCGAGCAAGTAGTAGGTGCTGTTCGGGTCGGTGACCCAATCACGGAGGGCTTCGTTGATGGCGGCCCGCAAGGTGGCATCACCAGAGACCACCGGGGAGACCTTGGCGCCGAGCAGCTTCATCCGCTCCACGTTTGGAGCTTGGCGCTCGATGTCCACCGTGCCCATGTAGACGGTGCAGTCGAGGCCGAGACGGGCGCAAGCGGCCGCGGTGGCAACACCGTGCTGACCTGCCCCGGTCTCGGCGATCACTCGCCCCGCTCCCATTTCCCTGGCCAGCAGTGCCTGGCCGATCGCGTTATTGATCTTGTGGGCGCCGGTATGAGCCAGATCCTCCCGCTTCAGCCAGATCTCGCCACCCCAGGCCTCACCCAACCGGGCAGCCCGGGTCAGCGCCGTCGGCCTGCCCACCCAACTCGACAATTCGGTTTCGTACATCGCGAGAAAGCCCGGATCGGCGAGGAGTCGGGTCGCGGTCTCCTCCAGCCTGGTGAGGGCTGGCACCAGTATTTCGGGGACATAGCTCCCACCGAAGCTGCCAAATCTGCCTGCGGTGCTCATCCACTCGCTCCTCTCACTTCGGCAGCGCGCGCCGCTCTCACGAACTGCCTCATCAACACTGGGTCCTTCTCACCTGGCCGGCGCTCGATGCCGGTGCTCACATCTACCCCGAGCGGGCCAATCGTCGAGATTGCCTCCCCGACGTTCCCGGGGTTGAGACCGCCGGCGACGATGACCCGATCCCGCACCTTCAGCCGGGCGAGGCGTCCCCAATCGGACCGTCGGCCAGTGCCGCCCTTCTCGGCGGTGTCAACGAGAACCATCCCCGACTCCGTCAACTCCAGCGCCTGCATGACTGCCTCTGGCGCTCCATTGCCATTGAGCACCACAGGGAGGAACTTCTGAATTGGGACCCCGGTCCCGTTGCGTGCCTCAACCTGCACCAGATCTGGGGCTACCTCCTCGAGTGCTTGCTCAATCAGGTTCGGACTTGGGTCGTTGAAGACGGCCACTGCAAGCACCGACTCCGGCAGAAGTCGCCGCAGCTTGGCAGCCTCGAACAGGGCAATCTGACGTGAGGATGGGGTGAGCACGAACCCCACCGCATCGGCCCCGGCCTCGACGGCGGTCTCGACGTCGGCGTCGGTCTTCAGGCCGCAAAGCTTGATGAAGAGGCTCATGACGCGACCGCCGCGCTCTCCTGGCCGGCGGCGAGCATCGATCGGGCCAAGTCAGCCGGATCATCCGATCTCATCAGGGCCGAGCCGACCAGAGCGGCGCGGTATCCGAGGCCGGCCACCCGGCGGGCGTCGTCCGTTCCCAGGATCCCGCTCTCTGCAACCGAGGGAATGGTCAGTGAGAGACCAGGTGCAAGTTCGTCGTGACGCTCTGGGACGGTGTGAAGTGTCTCCAGGTCCCTGCAGTTGACTCCTACCAACGTGCCAGGCGAAGTTTCAGCGATGGAGTTCACCCGGCTCAGCTCGGTTGCGTCGAACGCCTCGAGGAGGGCGACCATCCCGGTCTCCTCCACGGCGTCCAGCAGGTCGGCCATCGCCTGGTCGGACAGCAGACGTGCGATGAGGAGGACGCAATCTGCACCGAAGGCTCGCGACTCGAAGACCTGATAGGGGTCTACCAGGAAATCCTTGCGGAGCACGGGGACCCGGGCAACCGCGGCCACCGCCTCGAGCAGAGCAAGAGAGCCGCCGAACGCCTCGGGCTCGGTGAGCACCGAGAGCATTCGTGCCCCTCCCTCCTGGTATGCGATGGCCCTTTCCACCAGTTCGGAACCGGCAAGCTCACCTTCGGCGGGAGATCGAGGCTTGATCTCGGCAATCAGATCGAACACCTCGCCGAAGGTCCCGACGTCGCGAACCGAGGGGGCGTCGAGAGCGGAGGCTGTGATCGCCCCGAGCGAGCGCCGACTCCGGGCGAGCTCGAGCCGGGACCGCGAGGACTGCTCCATCGACTGGAGGACCCTGCTCACGCCCTCTCACCTGCCCCGAATAGCTGCAGTCCCTGAAGCAGAGCCATTGCCCGCCCATCGTCCAGGGCGCTCCGCGCCACTTCCACTGCATCGGCCGGATTGGTGGCGCGCCCGGTGACTTCCAGTGCGAGGGCGGCGCCGAGGAGGATCGAGTCACGGTGGGGCCCGCTTTCTCCCGAGAACACCGCGGTGAGTTGGGCGGCATTGTGGGCGGGATCACCTCCTGCCAACTCCCTGGGGTCACACCGCTGCATCCCAAGGTCGACCGGGTCCCGGGTGCTGCGGACGACCGAGCCCGGTTGCACGTCGTAGAGGAGGAACTCGCCGATCGGGCTCGGCTCATCCCACCCGGCCGCACCGTGGAGGACGAAGGCGCGGTCGATCTCGAGACCGGAGAGGGCTCCGGCCATCAACTCAGCGGCCCTGGCGTCAAAGGCGCCCACGACGAGGTGGCGGGGCCCGGCGGGGTTGGTCAACGGGCCGAGCATGTTGAACACCGTTCGGACCCCCAAAGCCTTCCGAATCGGGCCCACTGCGGCCATGGCGGGGTGATAGTGGGGGGCGAAGAGGTAGGTGAAGCCAACAGTCTCAAAGCACCTCCTCGCTTGGTCGGCATCGAGCGGGATGGGGAGACCGATCGCCTCGAGGATGTCCGCGCTCCCGGATTGACTGGTCATCGACCTGTTCCCATGTTTGACCACCGGCACACCGCTGGCCGCGGTGAGAAGTGCTGCCCCCGTCGACAGGTTGAGCGACCCGGACCGATCCCCTCCCGTTCCCACGACGTCCACCGCGCCAGACGCATCAATCCCCGGATCGCTGGACAACCTTCTCATCGCCGAGGCAAAACCTCGGACCTCGTCGGCGGTCTCACCTTTCGCCCGCAAGGCGGCGAGAATCGCGCCGGCCATTGCCGGCTCCACAGTGCCGCTGGTCAGGTTCACCAACAGTTCATCCGCGGCTGGAGTGGATAGGTCGGTCCCCGCCAACAGGTCGTCAAGCAACTCTCTCATGACTTCTTCCCTGTCATATCCAAGAAGTTGCGGAGGAGAAGGTCACCGTGCGGAGTAAGGACACTCTCGGGGTGGAACTGCACACCCTCCACCGGATACTCACGATGCCGAACCCCCATGATCACCCCGTCCGAGGTGAAGGAAGTGACTACGAGCTCGCTGGGAAGTGCCTCTTCCTGGACCGCCAGCGAGTGGTATCGGCCGGCATCGAACGGATTGGGAAGGCCGGCGTAGATGGTTGCGGAGTCGTGATACACGGGTGAGGCCTTGCCGTGACGGAGCTCATCGGCGCGCTGCACTTTGCCGCCGAGCGCGGCGGCGAGCGCCTGGTGACCCAGACAGACGCCCAGGATCGGCACCTCGGTGAGGAGCCCAGAGATAACATTCATCGACTCGCCTGCATCCTCGGGCCCTCCCGGCCCCGGGGAGATGACGAGGTGGGTGGGCTCCAGCTCTCTGGCCGACTCGACATCGATGTCGTCATTGGTGCGGACGATCACCTCGGCTCCCAGGATTCGGAGGGCCTGCACGACGTTGTAGGTGAACGAGTCGTAGTTGTCGACCAGCAAGACCCGGCTCATAGGCCCTCAGCCGCACTTTCCAGGGCGCCGCGCATCGCACCGCTCTTGGACAGAACTTCGTCCCACTCGGTGGCAGGGACGCTGTCGGCCACGATCCCAGCCCCGGCTTGATACGAATACGAGCCTTCTGACATGACGAGAGTCCTGATCGCAATCGCCTGATCCATGCTTCCTCCATGCCCGAAGTAGCCGACCGTTCCCGCATAGATGCCCCGGGGCACAGCCTCTAACTCTTGCAGGAGCTCGAGAGCACGCACCTTGGGTGCCCCCACCACGGTCCCGGCCGGGAAGGCGGCCGCGAACAGGTCAAATGCGTCGGCTCCCGGCTCCAGGATCCCGGTGACCCCACTCACCAGGTGCATCACATGGCTGTAGCGCTCGATGACTCGATAGGGGTCGACCCGAATGGTCCCCGGCACGGCCACCCTCCCCAGGTCGTTTCGGGCCAGGTCAACGAGCATCACATGCTCAGCGGCTTCCTTGGCATCGTCGAGCAGGTCCTCTTCAGCCCTTCGATCGTGCTCCTCGTCATTGGAGCGAGGCCGGGTACCGGCAATGGGGCGCAGTTCGGCCGCGGTCCCCCGCAGACGCACCAGCGCCTCCGGCGAGGACCCGATGACCCGGGTCTCGCCCAGCTCACAGAAGTACATGTACGGCGAAGGGTTGAGCAAGCGAAGACCTCGATAGACGTCGAACGGATCGAGATCCGACTCTCCGGCAAAACGGACAGAGACCACGAGTTGATATACATCACCTGCCGCGATGTGCTCCCGTGCCTCCTCAACTGCCGCGAGGTAGTCGTCTCTCTTCATCGAGGGCAAGGGCTCGCTGAAGCTGCCCCCACCGTTCCTGATCCCGGGAACTCCACCCGCAAGGAGCGAGATCACCTCCTGACGGAGGGCGAGGCGCTCGGCCTCCGATCCGTCGTGGAGCAGGGCAGCCCGGCGGCTGAGGTGATCGAACACGATCACGCTCGACGGCCCGTAGAGCAGGACCTCCGGCGTCGCCGAAGGCCCCGGGATGGCGCCGGCGA
Source organism: Acidimicrobiia bacterium (assembly GCA_036520635.1). Lineage (GTDB taxonomy): Bacteria > Actinomycetota > Acidimicrobiia > Spongiisociales > ZC4RG35 > JALYNX01. Next base: position 1,295 of record DATDJH010000213.1, on the reverse strand, counting down.
GGCGATGGGCGACATCGAACCCGACTGCCCCCACCAGACCACCGGCGAACGGCACGGATCCTGACAGGGGCCCGGGCCGAGGGGCTGCGGCGAGCGCCTTGCGCAACGCATCCATCAGGCCCTTCACCGTCCCATCGGTCTCCACCCGGGTTTCGCCAATGTCGACCGAGCGCCCGTCGCTGCGAACCTCTAGCCCGTCGCCGAAGCCGATGAACGAGTAGCGCCCGACCCGATCCCCGTGCTCCACACTCTCCAGGAGGAAGCGCGGGTGAAGAGGGCCGAGCTTCAGATACACCGATGTCGGCGTATCGAGGTCAGCTGGAATGTCGAAGGGGTGGTTCAACGAGGGCTCCTCTCACCGGTCAGGAAGATGAGCTCAGAAATGAAGAACCCACCTTCCGAGCCGGAGGTGGGTCTTGATGATCAGAAATCCTGGGGACTATCCGACCGAAGCCACCTCCGGCGCGGGCCAACGCCACTCCCAGGTGGTCGAGGTCGCCGAGATGGTCTTTCCAGTCATACGAGCGGCACGGTAAGCCGCGACCGGCGCAACGTCAAGAGGAGGCGCTAACCGCCGACCCGGTTCATCCCGGCGATCACGGACTCGACGTCGGTGGGAGCCACGGGGGGATAGAAGACCATGGTGTACAGGTCACAGCGCTCCCCGGGCTCTTCGTACCAGCCGGCGACCCAGGTACCGTCAGGATGCGGTCCCACCACACCCCGAGTGCCGTCTAGGAGCACCTCACCCTTTTCTGCCGGCCACTCGACTGGAGGCAAAGTCCCCCGAACCAGGGCGATGGCGACCGTGCCGTCCTGCCTGCCGTAGAAGGCGGTCTGACTGCCTCCGACCGATGTCCACACATCCATGTCAATCTCATCGGGGTCGAGAAGGCCGGTGCCCAATCCGGTGGGGAGGAACTCCAACTCGTACGGTGGCGCCGGGCAATCGACCGGGGTCTCGGTCGTCGTGGTCTCTCCGACCGTCGTGGTGGTGTTGACCGGAGAGGTGGTGGTGGCGTCACCGCCTGCCGAACCGCATGCGGTGAGCGCAGCGAGCAGCACGAGAACTATCGGACGCCTCATGGGGCGAGGGCCCTGAGGTAGCCATCACGGGATCCGATGTAGATGGCCCCGTTCCAGATTGCAGGGGTTGACTCGAGACAGGTCTCACCGAGGTCGACCGTCCACTGCCTCACCGGGGATCTGGGGTCTTCCAGGGAGTAGCCGCGCACGTCGCCGTTGCAGGTGGCTGTCACCAGCATGCCGTCGACGACCGCCGGTGAGGACCAGGA
>DATDJH010000212.1:0-3567 GCA_036520635.1 Acidimicrobiia bacterium | reverse complement strand
ACAAATACCCCGATTCGGAGCGGCACCTTCTCGAGCTGGTCGGCGACGGCGTGGACGAGACGCGGAGATTGCTCGACTACTGGCGCAACGACGTCGACCTCCCCGGCATCCGACTGGAAACTGAAGAGCAACTGCAACGTCGGCACTTCGATGTGACCCGTAAGCCCAACGGGATGGTGGCCGGTGAGTTCGCCCTTCCCCAGATCGAGGGTGAGACGCTGCTCACTGCCCTCGACGCCCTGATGCCACCTCCTGCCGAGGGCGACAGTCGGACCACCAGTCAACGTCGGGCCGACGCCTTGGGTGATCTGGCTCGAAGCTTTCTGGAAGGATCGGAGTCACCGATCGTCGGTGGCGAGCGCCCACATATCAACGTCCATGTCGATATCCCGGCTCTGAAGGGCCTGGGGGGCGGGCTCCACGAGACCGAGGACGGGTTCGTGCTCGATCCCGAGTCGGTCAGAGAGCTTGCCTGTGATGCCTCGGTGTCCCGGATCGTGTTCGGTCAGGGCTCCGAAGTGCTCGACGTAGGTCGCAGGACCCGGATCATTCCCGCGGGTCTCCGCAGAGCGGTGGTCGCCCGTGACCGTCATTGTGTCGAATCTGGCTGCAGGCATTCGGCCAGATGGTGTGATGTTCACCACCTTGTCTCGTGGGCGGACGGCGGCGAGACAGTCATCGACAACCTCTGTCTACTGTGCCGCTACCACCACACCCAGCTGCACCTGGGCCTGTTGACCCTCGAAGACCTCGACATCCGAGGGCCGGCGCTTCTTGCTAGCCGTCGATGGACCTAGGGGCGGTTGCCCCCAGATCCTTTGAGGTGGTTTCTCAGCTACAACCGGTGGTGTCACCGCAGGTGAGGCATACGTAGCAACTGCCGTTGCGAATCGTCATGTGACCGCAGTTGGAGCAAACCGGGGCGTCACCCATGTTCTCCTTGAGAGCGGAGTCGACCATGGCGGCTGCGCCGCCGGTGACGACCTTGGTTTCGACCTGGGTGGCCAAGCCCCCCTCGACCCGCTCGCTTCGCGCGCCGGCGTCGGTCCCCCCGCTGGGCAGGGGGACAACCGGAGAGTCGGGCTCGGCGTCGACGAACTCGGCTGCTCGCTGCACCACCTCCACATCGACCTCGGCGGCGGCGTCGAAAAGCTCCAGCGGAGTTCCTGCCTCGGCGGCCAGGCCCTTGATCGGGCCGGCCAACTCCATGTCACGATTCGGCGGCACCTGGGCCAACTCATCCCGCTCCAGGTACTCAACGCCGAGGGCCCGGAACACATAGTCCACGATCGAGTTGGCCATCTTGATGTTGGGATGGCCTTCGACCATGCCCCTCGGCTCGAAGGTCTGGAAGGTGAAGGTGTCGACGAACTCCTCCAGCGGCACCCCGTATTGGAGTCCCTTGGAGACGGCGATCGCGAAGCAGGAGAGGATGCCCTTCAGGGTTGCCCCTTCCTTGGCCAGGTCGATGAAGATCTCGCCCAAGGTCCCGTCGTCGTACTCGCCGGTGCGAAGGAACACCTTGTGCCCGCCGATCCTCGCTTCCTGGTTGTAGCCATTGCGGCGGGCCGGGAGGAGGAATCGGGGCGGCTTCATCCCCTGGCGATAGGCCTGGGTGGGGGAGATCCCCGGAGGCAGGTTGCCCCAGTGGATCGCCTTCTCGGCTTCTACCGCAGCGGTGAGCGCCGGAGCCTCATCTTCGCTTTGCTCGCCCTCGTCCGACGTCGAGTTGAGAGGTTGTGCCGCCTTGGAACCGTCCCGATAGATGGCCATCGCCTTGAGACCGATCTCCCACGACATGCGGTAGGCCTCTTCGATGTCCTCGACCGTGATCTCGTTCGGCATGTTGATCGTCTTGGAGATCGCGCCTGAGATGAAGGGCTGGGCCGCGGCCATCATCTTGATGTGCCCGTTGTGGTGGATGAACCGGGTCCCGTACTTCCCGTTCTTGTTGGCGGTGTCGAAGACCACGAGGTGCTCTTCCTTGACGTGTGGAGCGCCTTCGATCGTCTGATGTCCGCAGATGTGGTCGTTCGCTTCGTTGATCTGGGCCTGGGTGAAGCCGAGCGCCCGCAGCATGTTGAAGTCCCAGCCGGTGTACTCGTCCACCCCGTAACCGAGCCGTTGCAGGGTCTGCTCCCCGAAAGTGAACACGTTGAAGGCGTGTCTCAATTCGAACACCGAGCTGAGGGCGGCCTCCACCTTGTCCAGGTCTTCCGCGTCGAATCCCCTTTCGGTCAGGGAGTCCCGATTGATGTGCGGAGCACCGTCAAGGGAGCTGGTGCCGACGATGAATTCGACGACATCCTTGATTTGCTCGGTGTCATACCCGAGATGGGCGAGGGCCGGCGTCACGGACTGGTTGACGATCTTGAAGTAGCCGCCCCCAGCCAGCTTCTTGAACTTGACCAACGAGAAGTCGGGCTCGACTCCGGTCGTGTCACAGTCCATCACCAGGCCGATGGTCCCGGTGGGCGCCAGGACGGTGGCCTGGGCATTGCGATAGCCGTTGGCCTCGCCCCACTCCAGTGCGAGGTCCCAGGAAGCGCGGGCTGCGGCGAGCAGGTCTTCCGGGCAGAACTCGGGATCGATGCCCATCACCCGGTGGCTGACCGATTCGTAGTCGTCCTCGTTGTAGGCGGCCCGACGGTGATTGCGGATCACCCGAAGCATCGGCTCGCGGTTCTCGGCGAAGCGCGGGAACGGCCCGGTCACTCCGGCGATCTCTGCCGAAGTCGCGTAGGAGTACCCGGTCAGGACCGAGGTGAGGGCGCCGGCGACGGCCCGGCCTTCGTCCGAGTCGTAGGCGACTCCCTGACGCATCAACAGCGAACCGAGGTTGGCGTAGCCGAGACCCAAAGTCCGATAGTCATAGGAGCCCTGGGCGATCTCCCGGGAGGGGAAGTGGGCCATGGCCACCGAGATCTCGAGGACGATGGTCCAGAGCCGGATCGCGTGCTGGTATGCCTCGACGTCGAAAACAGCCGTCTCGTCGTCGTAGAACCGGACCAGGTTGATCGAGGCAAGGTTGCAAGCAGTGTCATCGAGGAACATGTACTCACTGCAGGGGTTGCTGGCCCGGATCCGCCCCCCGACGGGGCTGGTGTGCCATTCGTTGACCGTCGTGTCGAACTGGAGCCCAGGGTCGGCGCAGGCCCATGCGGCCTCGGCGATCCGGTTCCAGAGGTCGCGGGACTTCACCGTCTTGCGGACGGAGCCATCGGTGCGATTGATCAAATCCCAATCGCCATCATCGACCACCGACTGGACGAAGTCGTTGGTGATGCGCACCGAGTTATTCGAGTTCTGCCCGGAGACCGTTGCGTAGGCGTCTCCGTTGAAGTCTGCGGCAAATCCGCCGTGATTGATGAGGACGCGCGCCTTGTCCTCCTCGACCTTCTTCCAATCGACGAACTTCTCGATATCGGGATGGTCGACGTCGAGGATGACCATCTTGGCGGCGCGGCGGGTGGTGCCGCCCGACTTGATCGCACCGGCAGCCCGGTCCCCGATCTTGAGAAAGGACATGACTCCCGAGGACTTGCCTCCACCGGAGAGCCGCTCGTT
>DATDJH010000211.1:0-3661 GCA_036520635.1 Acidimicrobiia bacterium | reverse complement strand
GCAGTTGGAGACGTCGATGGCCCGGGGATACACGATCTCTTCGAAGCAGCCGATTCCGACCTCGCGTCAAAGCTCCAGGATGAGATCGCGGCGAGTGTCGCCGCGGCCGAGTCGATCCCGGCCCCATTCGACAAGAGCATTGCTCCGGGCGTTCCCGATGACGATCCGGGCCGGGTTGCCATGTTCGACACCATCCTCGCCCTCGAGCTTCAGGCGGACACATTGGTGGAAGCGGCAACCGCAGCGGGTCTCGTGCTGAACCTGAGTTGATGTGACACGGGTGACCAGGCCACGCAGGGGGCGGGCGCGAATCGGCGTGTCGTCCATTCTTGGCCTGGTCCTGGTGGCGACTGCATGCTCATCTACGACCGACGACCTCAGGGTCGAGGCATCCGGGGGCGAGGGAACCACCACAGCTTCCAACCAGGAGGCATTTGGGATGTCGGCGCGCAATCTGACCGACGCCGAACGAAGGGACTTCGTGGTTGGGAACAGCTTCTTCACCCAGAACTGGGTAACGGCGCCCTCCTCGACCGAGGATCGAGACGGGCTAGGTCCTCTGCTCAACGGACAGGGTTGTGCTTCGTGCCATGTTCGGGATGGGCGGGGGACACCCGAGGAGGGTGAACCAGGTCTCCTATTCCGACTGAGCGTGCCCGGTGAGAGCGGCCCGGTTTCGGAGCCGGTGTATGGGGACCAACTCCAGGACCGCTCGATCCTCGGCGTTCCGGCAGAAGGGCAGGTGTTGCGTCTTTACGTGGAGGAGCCGGGCGCGTTTGCCGACGGGGAGACGTACAGCCTGCGCAGGCCGATGTACGAGTTCGACGACCTCGCCTACGGCCCAATCTCGGTGGAGGTCGAGGTGTCACCGAGGCTGGCACCTGCAGTTATCGGGGCCGGGCTCTTGGAGGCGATTCCCGAAGCCGACATCCTTGGTACCGCGGATCCTGATGATGCCGACGGCGACGGGATCTCGGGACGCCCGAACTGGATCAAGGATCCGACAAGTGGCGAGCCGACACTTGGCCGCTTTGGATGGAAGGCGAACGTGACATCGGTGGAGCGTCAGGTGGCTGGGGCTTTCATCGGTGACATCGGGATCACCAGCCACTTCTTCCCCGATCAGAACTGCACCGAGACCCAAACCGCATGTTCCGCCGCACCCAGCGGGGGTGAGCCCGAAATCCCGGATGACCGAATGGAGAAGGTGGTGTTCTACAACCAGACTCTCGCCGTTCCCGCCCGACGCAACCTCGACTCTCCCGACGTAGAGGCCGGCGCAGGGCTGTTCAGCGACATCGGGTGCGTCGGATGCCATCAGCCAAGACAGGAGACCGGCGACGCCGAGAGCGCGGCACTGGCTAACCAGGTGATCTTTCCGTTCACCGACCTCCTGTTGCATGACATGGGGCCAGACCTTGCCGATGATCGAGCCGATGGCGAAGCGTCAGGGAGCGAGTGGCGGACCCCCCCGATGTGGGGGATAGGGCTCACGGAGACGGTCAGCGGTCACACCTTCTTCCTTCATGACGGCCGGGCCCGATCTCTCGAAGAGGCCATCCTCTGGCACGGCGGAGAGGCCGGGCCTGCTGCATCCGAGTTCAAGGCACTGTCTTCGGAGCAGCGATCTCAGCTTCTCGCCTTCCTGGGATCGTTGTGAGGCACCCCAGAGTCCGTTTTGGCGCGGAGATCGAGTCCCATAGGTCGATATCGCCGCGCCAAAACGATGGTCAGGGAAGAATTCAGTCGTGGGTGAGACGCCTCGGAGCGGCCGTGATGGCGCTGGTGCTCTGTGCCTGCAGTGGCGGCCCCACGAATGCCGACGTGGTGCAGTCGATGGCAAACGGCGCTCTGATCCCGGCGATGGAGGCGGCTTCTGTGCAGGCTGCCGCCCTGGAGACCGCGGTGTCGGACTTCTGCTTTCGGCCGACTGTTGAGTCCCAGGAGGCGGCCCATGAGGCATGGAGAGCTACCAAACAGGCCTGGCAACGCTCGATTCTGACCACCTGGTTTGGACCGGCGCAGATGCTGCGCACCGTTTCTCATGTCGACTACGAGCCAATCGATGAGGAGGGAATCGACGAGCTCCTCGTTTCACCGGAGGTGCTCGATGTGGACTACATGACGAATCAGGCGGCGGCAACACAACGGGGGCTCGGTTCTATCGAGTACCTGCTCTTTGACAATCTGCAGCGGGCGGGAGATCCCCGGGTCTGCGAGATGATGATGTCGACGGCGTCAGTAGTGGCTTCCGAGACCTTCGCCCTGGAAACCGCCTGGACCGACACCTACGAGGACGGAAGCCCGTTCGTGGAGAGATTCCTCGGGGAGACGATGACGCCCGAGGTGGCAATGGCCAACTCGATTTCGGCGATCGTCGAGACGTTGAAGCAGATGTCGCTCTTCCAGATTGGGAAGGCGCTCGGAATCTCGGCTCAGGAGCCATCGATCGAAGCCATCCCTGAAGGCAGGGCTGGGTTCGCTGGCGACGCTTATGTCGCCCAGCTGGAAAGCATTCGCTCCCTACTCGACGGGGGCGGGGAGGCCTCGCTGGGGGCGCTCATCGACTCGCGTTCGGCGGAGATCTCCGATGAGATCGATGATCATCTCGCGGCGGCCATTGCCGAGCTCGAGGGCATCGATGCTCCGCTTCGCCAGGTGGCTGCGGACAGTCCTGGCGACCTGCAGTCCACCTACGACCACCTATCGGAGCTGTTGCGGATCTTCGAGGCCGACGTCGTTTCACTGCTCGACATCACCCTCGGGTTCTCCGACGCCGACGGCGACACCGGATGAACCGGATGGCGGCGGTCGCTCAGCGTGCGAGGCAGCCGGTGAGCCCCGCTTCGGCCGCCGTGTTCCGCATCGGATTCGGGCTCGGGGGTTTGATACTTGTCGTCCGCTTCCTGGCTAAGGGATGGGTGGAGACCCTGTTTCTCGAGCCCGCATATCACTTTCCCTATCCGGGCTTCGAGTGGGTCCAGGTCTGGCCGGGTTGGGGCATGTACGCCCATTTCGCCATGATCGGTCTGGCGGCGGTAGGGATCCTGCTCGGGTTCCGAACCCGGATCTGTGCCCTGGTGTTCGCGGTACTGCTCGCCTATGTGGAGTTGATCGACCGCACCCTCTACCTCAATCATTACTACTGGGTGATTCTCACCGCCCTGGTGCTGGCATTCCTACCCATGGATCGGGCGTACTCCGTGAATGCCAGGCGCCACCACGGTTCCGAATCATGGATCCCGTCCTGGGTGGTGTGGCTGCTCCGCTTCCAGGTGGGAATGGTCTACTTCTTCGCCGGTCTCGCCAAACTGAACGCGGATTGGCTGATCCACGGAGAGCCGATGGCGACCTGGCTGCCCGGAAGGTCGGGGCTCCCGCTGATCGGCCCGATGCTCGCTCTACCCGCAACCGCCCTCGTCGCCTCCTGGATCGGGGCCCTCTTCGACCTGACCATCGTGTTCTGGCTGCTGAATCGCCGCACACGGTTGGCCGCATTCATTGCGGTGACGATGTTCCACACTGCAACCTGGATCCTGTTCCCCTCGATCGGGCTGTTCCCGCTGCTGATGACGATGTCTGCCCTCATCTTCTTCGAGCCCGACTGGCCGGAGCGTTTTGCACCGTTGCGTGTGGGTGCCAAACCAGAGCGTGAGTTCTC
>DATDJH010000210.1:0-5056 GCA_036520635.1 Acidimicrobiia bacterium | reverse complement strand
GACCCGGAGCTGTTCCTTTCCCCGCCAGAGAAAGGCGGCGAGCGTGCGATAGGTGACCACGGTCAAAGCGCTGGCAACCGGCCAGCCAATGTCAGGACTCACCAGGTAAAGGGTGAAACCGATCACGGCCCCCACCACCAGTCCGAGCAGCACCTTCAACGGCCTGAGCCCGGTAAGGCCCGTGCCTACGCCGGCCATAACGGCAACCACCCACACCGGCCAGTCAGGCAAAAGCCACGCCAGCAGCCATCCGATGGTGGCGGCGATGAAGACGGATCCGGCGATGCGAGCCGCGAGAGCTTGGGGCTCCCCCGGCTTCCTGGTGGCGTCAGCCCATCCTGAGATGACCGCAAGGATGATGCCCCCGAGGACAGCCCCCGAAGCCGCATTTCCGCTCGACGACCCGAGGGCGGCACCACCCACCGCACCCAACACGCCACCAGTGACTGCGGCAGCGGCGACCTGGCCCGTGGTGCGTCTCACGATCGGAAGCTACGTATCAACGGGCGAGCGATGACCTCTTCGCTGATGTCGTGAGCATCGATGCCACGACGTGATCGTGAGGAGGAAGTCATGTCCACGAGTGTCGTTGGTTCACCCAGGGCACCCCAATCCATTGGCCGATCTCGAGCAGTCGGGGCCGGACTCGCCGCTCTCGTCCTGGCCCTCGGCATCGGACTCGGCCTCAGCGCCGATCGCTCGGACCCAACACGGGTCGTCGACGCCAACGTGACCAGACTCGAGCCATCGATTCAGGCCCGACGTCTTCAGATGACTGCGGAACAGCGCGCCCTGCGCCTCCAGGCCATCATTGAGCATCGCACCGAACTGGCCCTGAGACATACCCCGTTCGACGGTTCGATCGGTCGCAGCTGAAGGGTTACCTCGATCAACTGCTCGAAATTGTCAGCGGTACAGTCGATTCATGGTCGATTCGCAAGAACTGGAGGCTTCGCTAGAAGCCGGCGAGCGGATGCTCGATCAGGAGCAATACCAGGAAGCAATCGATCACTTCATTGACCTGGCTAATCAGAATCCGGGGAATCCGAGGGTGACACTTCACGTGGCAGGCGCCTACGACTCGGCCGGAAGGGAAGAAGAGGCCGTCGCCCCTTACCGCGCCGCCCTTGCGGCCGGCCTCGACGAGGAAGACGACCTGCGAGCTCGAATTCAGTTGGCCAGCACCCTTCGCAATCTTGGCCAGAACCAGGAGGCGGTCGAGATTCTGACCCGGGTTTGTGAGGAGAATCCTCGACATCGGGCCGCCCGAGCCTTCCTCGCCCTGGCATTGACCAGCGCCGACAGAGGGCCCGACGCGGTGTCAGAGTTGCTGGATCTTCTCCTCACTAACCCCGGTCCGCTCGAGGCCTACCAACGTTCATTGCGCTGGTATGCGGACGATCTCCGCTCCTGAGTCAGCTGAACTGGTTGAAGAAGTTGTTGATGGCTTCCGTGTCGTCTGAGTAGGCACGCCTCTCGGCGACCTTGCCGTCCTTGAGCCAGGCAACCTCAGCCGTCCGATAGCTAAAGGCCTCGGGGCCTGAGCCCACGGTTGCCGTGACCAGGCCGACCACCATGTCGTCGTTGGCGACCACGTCTGTCAGGTCGACGGTGATTGGCATCTCGCCGAGCCCTGCCATCGACTCCATCAAGGCAGCCTTTCCCATCAACGGCTCAGCCGAGCCGATCTGCCACCAGACGACATCGTCGGCAAGCGAGTCGACCATTGCATTTGTGTCCCCGGCATTGAACTTCTCCATGACATCGCGGTACATCGCGGCGTTTGGATGCTCGCTCATGGTTCCTCCTTTGGGACGGAGAGCGTTCCTTGAACCTACTCCTTCGAGAGACTCGGTGGGTTACCGCCAGTCGACAGTCGATACCTCGACCGGCTCGAGCACTCCTTTGAGCTCAACGGAGCGGGACTTGGAGAGCGGGAACTTGATCTCCCCGGCTACGGACAACGCTGCAGCAGAGATCACAATCTCCTCCTCCTCGGCCACCGCACCCACCCGAGCCGCAACGTGCACTCCCTGACCCCGATAGTCGCCGCCGTCCTTGGTGACTTCGGCTTGGTGGATCCCAATTCTCACCCACGGGGCAAAACCTGACTCTCGACGGTGCTCGGTCATCCGGCGCTGAATGGCGACCGCCGCTTCGACCGCGTCCGAAGGACGGTCGAAGGTCACGAAGAAGCCGTCGCCTGTGTGGCTGACCTCGACACCCTGGTGCCTGCCAAACAGCGAGCGAAGCTCGTTGTCATGCCAGCGAAGGAGGTTCTCCCATCGATCCTCGCCCAGGGTCCGGACGAGGTCAGTCGACACCACGATGTCGGTGAACATCAGCGTCTTTGTCACGCGGTCGCGATCCGCGTCCGGCGCCCGCGATTCGTAGAGGAGCTCGTCGACTCGCTTCAAGTCGAGGGTCGCCCCCAGTCTCTCGAAGGTGGAGCGGGCGGCACCCAACTCCATCCGAGCGGAACCGGCATCGCCGAGGTTGGCTCTCGCCTGGCCCAGCAGCACCCGTGCTCGGGCAGTTTCATATGGAAACTCGACTTCCTTCCACAACCTCCAGGCCCGCTCCAGGTGAACCGCCGCCTCTTCGGCCTCGCCCAAGTGCAAAGCCAGATCACCTTTGGCGGTGAGAGTGGCCGCTTCGAAAGCGGGCCTTTCGAACTCGGCGGTGATCGACTCGAGCTCCTCGATAGCGACTCGAGCAGTTTCGATATCGTTTTGGGTCAGTGCGATCTCGACCTGAGCGGGCAGCATCGTGACCCGGGCCAACAGGATGCCCTTGTCCGTTTGAGCGAGAGCGCTGGCGAGGGAGGAGGCGGCGGCCGCGCCTTCACCTCTGGCCAGCATCAGCAGCGCTAGACCTGGCTGTGGGTTCTCACCGTTTTCATAGGCCATCAGAAATGCCTTCTCAGCTCCGACGAGGTCCCCGGTACGGAACAGGACCTCGCCGATTTCGTGGTAGGCGTAGCCGACCGCATCGATGATGTGATAACGCTCAAGATCGACGCAGGCGGCGCGGGCCTCCTCCTGGGCTTCGGGCCAGTTCCCGTGCAACCTCTTCAATTCCGCGCGGTGGACCGAGCAGACACCGGTGTAGCCGGTGACGGAGTATCGGTTCATCCACCGGTCAGCCTCCTCGGTCCATTCGCCGGCCCGGCGAAAATCCGCCATGGCCCGGCAGGCCGAGATTGTTTGGCAATAGATGTCGCTCGCCGCTCTCAGGCCGATCTCGCCGGACACCGCGGCCGCAGTCGCCTCGTCGAGCAAACCCAAGCCTTCCTTCCATTGCCCCACCATGATCAGTGCGATACCTTTGAACGCCAGGGCCTGGGACTCGGCGTCACGGCTCCCCAAACGACGGGCGAGCGTCACCGTCTCGTCGGCGGTTGCGATTGCCCCAGCCACATCGCCCCTGACGTAAAGGGTCTCGATGATTTCGATGACCTTGATCTGGGCATTCACCACCGATTCGGGATGCCCTTCGAGGAGTCGATGCGCCCGTGCCAGCCACCCTCCAGCGATCGAGAAGGCTTGACGACGCGCGGCAAGGTATCCGAGGGCCACGGCGACCCGGGCTGCTCCGGTGTCCGATCCCTGTTCGATATAACCGGTGTGGGCCCTCTCGAGCACCTCCACAGACTCATCGGGCTCACCCGCCCACCAGGCGGCATCAGCGAGCAATTCGAGGTCCTCGGGCGAGAGAGGATCAGCATGGTCTGCGTCGTGGAAGGCAGCGACCGCATCACCCCACTCGCGGCGTTCGACGGCCTTGCGGCCGATCTCAACGGTCATAACCAAGAACTCACCTCAGCACACGATTCCAACTGATTCTACGTACCGAATGTTGGATTGGTTCAGGCCCCCGAGCGGCTCAGAGATAGCGGGAGATGGCCATCGCCAGGATGGCGACGACGACCAGGATGGTCATGACCGGGATCAGGCGATCTCGGGCTGCCATCGTCTGGCCCATCTCTGCCCCCACGTCTTCACCCTGCGCGGCGCGTGCACCAAGTGCGGCCAACTTCTCGTTTGCCGGGCGGAGCTGGAACATGCCAACGATCCACAGCGCGATGGCCGCAACGCCACCGATGGCAAAGCCGGCCATAGCCGCGTTGAAAGGGATTACCTCGCCGAAGTCGTGCCAGTAGAGGAGTATCCCGCTGAGGATCGTGATCACCCCTGCCGCACCCGCTATCTCCCCTAACTTCGCCTCCCCGGTGAGACGACCCATGAACGGCCCGGCAGCGGGCCCCACTGCCTTAGCGGTCGGAATCAGAAATCGAAGCAGAATCAGGATGCTTCCGGCCCAGAAAATGCCTGCACCAACGTGGAGCACCCGCAACACGATTACGTAGACGTTCATATGCGATCAGTATTGCCATGGCCGCCGGCGCGTGCTGGCGATCGTGATGTCGGTAGGTTGGGCCGATGTCGTCATTGATGACCAACCCGTGGAGATCGACCGGTCTCCCTGGATCCTCAGGCGACGAGGTCAGCGTCAACCCCTCGAAGGCGATTGACCTCCTTGCCCGTTGTCCCGCTTCTGGCGTCACCCCTCTGCTCGACCTGCCCGAAGTGGCCCGGGACCTCGAGGTCGACCATGTCTGGATCAAGGACGAACGCAACCGCATGGGGCTGGGTAGCTTCAAGGCACTGGGAGCGGCCTATGCGATCGCCCATGATGCAGACGTTCGGCTCGGGGGAGACTGGGATCAGTCTCCACATGACCTGGCCAACATTTTGGCCAACGTGACTTACACAGCCGCCAGTGCTGGGAACCATGGCCTCTCCGTCGCCGCGGGGGCCCGGGTGTTCGGGGCCAAAGCGGTAATCGTCCTCAGCCAAAACGTCTCCGAGGGCTTCGCTAAGCGTCTGGAGCAGTTCGGAGCAAGAGTGGTCCGGTCTGGATTCGATTATGAGGAGAGCATGGCCGCGTCTCGACAAATGGCATCCGACAACGGATGGACGTTGCTCACCGACTCTTCGTGGCCCGGCTACACCGAGATCCCCCGCCTGGTGATGGAGGGGTATCTGATCATGGG
>DATDJH010000209.1:0-5298 GCA_036520635.1 Acidimicrobiia bacterium | reverse complement strand
GCAGACGAGGTCATGGGGCTGGAGATCAAAGGTGTCTACTCCCTGCCCGAACCGAGCCGGGTCTATCCCGCCGGCCAGGTCGCAAGCCACGTCACCGGCTTCGTGGACATCGATGGCAACGGGCAGGAAGGTCTCGAGTACATGTACGACGACTCCCTGCGGGGCGTGGAGGGGCACGCCCTCTTCGAACGCGATCTGGAAGGGCGCCCCATCCCCCAGGGGATCAGTGAGATCACGCCTGCGGTGCCGGGAGTGGACCTCAACACCACGATCGACCTTCCACTGCAGTATCAGGCCCAGGAGGCCTGTCTCAGCGCCGTGGAACGCACCGGAGCCAAGTCGTGCTGGGTGGTGGTGCTCTCGGTCGAGACGGGTGAGGTCTTGGCCATGACCGGAGCGCCTGCCTTCGATCCCCAGACCCGCGAGAACGTGGACCCCCGCTGTGTCGACGACCCGGACCCGGTGAAATGCCTCACCTTTTCCAACTTCATCGTGCGGGGGCTCTACGAGCCGGGATCCACCGAGAAGCTGATCACCGTCGCTGCGGCCATCGAGGAGGGCGAGGTCGACGACACCACAGTCATCCCTGACGTCGCCGACGTTCTGGAACTACGAGAAGACGCCTGTCGTTCAGCCGATGACACCACCTACGGCTGTTATCGGGACTTCGATGAGCATGACACATCCGACCTGACTGTGGCCGAGATCTTCACCCAATCGTCCAATGTCGGCTCGATCCTGGTAGCCGAGAAGCTCGGTCAGGAGCGCCTCATCGACTACATCGAAGCGTTCGGCCTCGGGGCGAAGACCGGGATCGACTACTCCGTCGAGGCGCCAGGCCTGCTCAACTTCGCAGCAGGGTGTGAGACCTGTTGGGCCTCGGCGGCCATCGGCTACTCCGTGGCTGTGACCCCTTTGCAGATGGCTGCTGCCTATGCGGCTATTGGCAACGACGGCGTGTGGACGACACCACACATCGTTTCGACGACGACCGATGTCGATGGAAACACCGAAGTCGCCGGTTTCGAGACCCGTCGAGTCGTCTCTCCGGAGACGGCTGTGTTGATGAGGAACATGCTCGCCAGCGTGGTCGACGAAGGCACCGGCCATCAGGCGACCATCGAGGGCTACAGGGTCGGTGGCAAGACCGGGACGGCCAACATTCTTGGAGACGACGGCCGCTACACCGAGGTCACGCGGGCCTCCTTTGTCGGGATGGCACCCATTGACGATCCGCAGGTCGTGGTTGCTGTGCTCGTCGACTCGCCTTCCTGGGACTATCGCACCGGGGGCGCCTCGGCTGCTCCGGTGTTCGCCGAGGTCATGGAAGAGGCCCTCCATCGTCTCGGAGTGACCCCAGATGCCAGCCAGGGGTAAGAAGTTGGTGGATCTGGCGGTGGTGGTGGGAGGGGTGACTCATGGTGACCCGGAGGTCACCGTCACCGACGTCACCCACGATTCACGCCATGCCGGGGCGGGGACCATGTACGTGGCGGTCCGGGGCTCCCACTTCGACGGCCACGAATTCATTCCCAATGCGGTCGCCGCAGGGTCGAGCGCGGTCTGTGTCGACCATTTCACGGCGAGTGGGGTATCCGAGCTCGAGGTACGCGACACCCGAGAGGTGATGGGCCACCTCGCCGCATCGGTTCACGACGATCCTTCCGGCTCGGTCGCGGTGGTGGGGGTCACCGGGACCAACGGCAAGACCACGGTCACTCACTTCATCGAGTCGATCACTGCCAGCGCAGGCCGCACCCCCGGCCTCATCGGAACGGTCCACACCCGGGTGGGCGACCGCACCCTTTCCTCGGAGCGCACGACACCCGAGGCCACCGATTTCCAGCGGCTCCTCGCCGAGATGCGTGACCTGGGTGCCGACGTCATCGCGGCGGAGATCTCTTCCCATGCCCTCGAGTTGGGCCGGGTCTCGGCCACGAGGTTTGCCGTCGCTGCTTTCACCAACCTCTCGCAGGACCACCTCGACTTCCACGGGGATATGGATGCCTACCGAGCCGCCAAAGAGCGCCTCTTTCAGGAGTACGAGGTGGGCGCCGCGGTAATCAACATAGGCGATCCTGTCGGAGGCGAACTTGCCTCCAGAGTTCGAATGCCAGTCCTCCGGGTCGGCCCCGGCGGCGAGCTGAGTGCCGGCGAAGTTCGCACCTCCTTCGAGGGCACCAGCTTCGAAATGATCCTGGGCGGGCAAAGCCGCCAGGTCACGGCCCCGTTGATCGGCATGTTCAACGTCGAGAACGCCCTGGTCGCGGCCGGCTGCTGTCTGCAACTCGGCCTCTCGGTCGACGAGGTGGTCGCCGGGCTCGGCGGACTGGGCCCGGTCCCCGGGCGCTTCGAGTTGGTTTCGGGCTCATTCCCGGTGCGGGTGGTGGTGGACTACGCACACACCCCCGAGGGGATCCACCAAGCGATTTCGGTGGCCAGAGACCTGGCGTTCGGTCGGGTGATCGCGGTTTTCGGGGCCGGAGGCGACCGCGACCGGGAGAAGCGGCCCCTGATGGGGCGGGCGGCGATTGAAGCCGACCTGTCCGTCTTGACCAGCGACAACCCGAGATCTGAGGACCCCGAAGCGATCATCGGCGAAGTGATGTCGGGTATCGAGGGCTCCGGCGTGGTCGTGGAGCCTGATCGTCGGAGGGCTGTCGAGCTGGCAATCCGGGCGGCATCGCCCGGCGACGTCGTCCTGATCCTGGGCAAGGGGCACGAGACCGGCCAGGAAATTGGGGAGCGCGTCCTTCCCTTCGACGACAAGTTGGTGGCGGCCGAGGTGATCGACCGGATGGCGAGATCCTCAGATTCAGAGGGCGGTTCAGGGAGCATGGCCCGGTGATCTCGCTGCTCATCGCTGCCGCCGTTGGCCTATTGGTGTCCATCTTCGGCACGCCGTATGCCATTCGCTTCTTCCGACGGCGCGAGATCGGCCAGTTCATCCAAGAGGAAATCGTCGGGATGCACGGGCACAAGCAGGGCACACCGACCATGGGAGGCGTGGTGTTCGTGTCGGCGGCGATCATCGGGTACTTCGTGTCCCATATCCGCCTTCTGGGGCCCTCGGGGAGCTTCGATTTCGAATTCCAACCGGTCCGTGCCGGAGGCTTGCTCGCCGTTTTCGCTTTGTCCGGGATGGCCGTGGTTGGCCTGCTCGACGACTGGACCAAGTTCTCCAACAAGCGAAGCCTCGGGCTTTCCAAGTCGGCCAAGTTCGGAGGCCAACTGGCGATTGCCGCCCTCTTCGCCTGGGGGGCCTCCATGGCAGGTGTAGTGACCGAGATCTCCTTCGTGCGGCCCCTGGGAATCGATCTCGGCGCCTTCTTCGTGATCTGGGTCCTGATCATGCTCACCGGTGCCGCCAACGGCGTGAACCTCGCCGACGGCATGGACGGGCTTGCTGGAGGATCGTCGGCACTGGTGGTGGCGTCCTACACGGTCATCACTTTCTGGCAGTTCAGAAACCCCCAGGTTTACGAATCGGTGGATCCTCTGGAACTGGCGATCATCTCCGCAGCGATGTTCGGGGCGATCCTCGGCTTCCTCTGGTGGAACGCACCACCGGCCAAGATCATCATGGGGGATGTCGGCTCCCAGGCGATCGGCGGCCTTCTTGCGGCGTTGGCCCTCCTCTCCAGCACCAACCTGCTCTTGGTGGTCCTCGGGGCGATCTTCGTCGCCGAGACGATCTCGGTGATCCTTCAGGTCGCGTCGTTCCGGATCTTCGGAAAACGCATCTTCCGGATGTCACCACTCCACTACCACTTCGATCTCGGTGGCTGGCCGGAGACAACCGTGGTCATCAGGTTCTGGATCCTGACCGGAATCGGCGTGGCCCTAGGCCTGGGCTTCTTCTACGGGGACTTCCTCCGCCTCGAGGGGTTGCTGTGAGCCGGGTCCTGGTCCTGGGAGCGGGCGTTTCGGGGCTCGCTGCAGCCCGGCTGGCACGGGGCCGGGGCATGTCGGTCACGATGTACGCCGAAGAGAATTCGCCTGAGGCCCTGAGTCACGGCTTCGCCCTGGCGACCGGAGGCTGGGACCCTGTGCTCCTCACCGGGATCGACTTTGTCGTGACCAGTCCTGGCTTCTCGGAGCGCTCGTTGCCCATTGTCGAGTCGCTGGAGTGGGGCATCCCCGTCTGGAGCGAGATCGAGTTCGCCTGGCGGCATTTGACCAAGCCGATCGCCGCAGTTACCGGCACCAACGGCAAGACCACGGTGACCGAGGCGACGTCCGCGATGCTCGAGGCGTCAGGAGTCGATTCGCCGGCCGCGGGCAATATTGGCTCGCCACTCTCCGACTTCGTCGACGAGCCCTCGGACTCGCTCGTGGTCGAGGTGTCGTCTTTTCAGCTCAGGTTCACCGAGACGTTCCATCCGGTGGCGGCGGCGGTCACCAATGTCGCGGTCGACCATCTCGATTGGCACGGGTCAGAGATCTCATATCGGAGCGCCAAGGCGAAGGTCTTCTCCAATCAGGATGAGAGCGACCTTCTCGTCTACGACGCCGACGACGAGGGCGCATCTTCGCTGGTGAGTGGGGCGGCCAGCGAGTTGTACCCGGTTTCGGGAACCCGACTTCCCGGGGGCGGTGGCGGAGTCGATGGAGGGCAGCTCCGGATCGGGCCGGTCGAGGTCCCCATCGACGATCTGGTCTCAGTGGACCCGGTGCACCTCGTCGACCTGGCGATCGCTTCGGCGCTCGCCCTTCGCATGGGAGCAACCCCGGACGGAGTGGCCAATGCGGCGACAGTCTTCTCGCCAGGGGCTCACCGGCGTCGATTGGTGGAGACAGTCGACGATGTGGCCTGGATCGATGATTCGAAGGCCACCAACCCTCACGCCGCGATTGCCTCGATCCGCTCACATGATTCTGTGATCCTGATCGCCGGTGGCCTGGCGAAAGGCCTGGATCCAAGGCCTTTGGCCGAGGAGCCCAACGTCCGAGCCTTGATCGGGATCGGTTCCGAAGGCCCAGTGTTGGTGGAAGCGGCAGGTCAACGAGGTCATCTCGCGGTGACCCTGGAACGAGCGGTCGAGTTGGCGGCCACCCTGGCCGAGCCGGGAGACACGGTTCTCCTGGCGCCAGGCTGCGCCAGCTTCGATCAATTCAGGTCGTATGCGGAGCGAGGCGATCGATTCGCCTCATTGGTCAGGGAGCGAGCAGGAAGGCGGGGAGCATGACGGCGAACGTGACTTCGATCGCCAAGATGAGGGCTGCGGCGCGTGACCGCGCCGAGCGGATCAAAGTCAACAACCGCACCGCCACCACCTTGTTGGTCCTTGTCGTCGT
>DATDJH010000208.1:0-2691 GCA_036520635.1 Acidimicrobiia bacterium | reverse complement strand
AACGGGGCCGGCAAGACCACTTCGATCTCGATGATCGCCGGTCTTCTCGAACCGGACGCCGGCGAGATCATGGTTGCCGGCACTGCGATCTCCCCGACTTCGATTGCCGGCAAGGCATCCATCGGATTGGTTCCCCAGGACCTGGCGATCTACCCCGATCTCACGGCCAGCGAGAACCTGGCCTTCTTCGGGCGCCTCTACGGGATGAAGGGTGACGAGCTCGAGAGGCGAGTCGACGAGGTTCTGGAGGTGATCGCCCTGAACGAACGGAAGGACGATCTCACCAAGGAGTTCTCGGGCGGGATGAAGCGGAGGCTCAACATCGGGATCGGTCTCCTCCATCGGCCCAAGCTGTTGATTCTCGACGAGCCGACGGTTGGCGTCGACCCTCAGTCGCGGAACTCGATCCTCGAATCGGTGGAGAGCCTCTCGGCCGAGGGGATGGCCGTGCTCTACACGACCCACTACATGGAGGAAGCTGAGCGCCTCTGCGATCGGGTGGCCATCATCGACGAAGGAACCATCAAGGCAGAGGGAACCCGACGCGAGTTGGTTTCGATGGTTGGCGAGCGTGACCGGGTCGCCATCGCGGCGACCGGCGACATGACAACAGCGATCCAGGCTGCACTCGGGATCCCGGGCGTGTTCGAGGCCAGCCAATCCGATCAGGGCCTGGATGTATTGGCCGACGAAGCTTCCGGTCTGTTGCCGGAATTGCTCGGAAAGATCGCGTCTGCAGGCGCAGTGATTACCGGGGTGGATGTGATCGAGCCCAACCTGGAGGCGGTTTTTCTCCATGTGACGGGCAAAGCGCTGCGGGACTAGTCGTGGGCCCAGCCACCCGAATCGCCACCAAGGACCTCAAACTCCGGATCCGGGACCGTTCGGCCTTCATACTCGGGATCTTTGCCCCCTTGATCCTTGCGATCATCTTCAAGTTCGTGTTCGGCGCCGCCTTCACCGCCGATTCCCTCGACCTTCGCTTCGGCTTCGTCGACCTCGACGGCTCGGAGACCTCACAGGCTTTTCACGACGTCCTCGAAGGGGCAGAGAGCGAGGACATCCTCACCCTGACCGAGTTCGACGATGCCGATGGCGCCGATGTCGCGCTCGAGGCGGGCGACATCAACGCCTACTACCTCATCGATCCGGGCTTGGAGGAGGCCGTGCGCGCCGGAGACGACTTCGTCATCCGGGTCGTGGGCGATGTCGACGCCCAAACTTCCACCCAGATCGCCGCCTCCTTCGCCGAGCAATTCGGGGCAGGTGTGGCCGGGGTCCAACTGGCGGTGGCGACCTCGGTTCATTTGTTGGATGGACCTCCACCCCAGGATGTTTCCACCTGGGGCCAGGAGGCTGCAGGGCGCGGCCCTTCGTTCGCATTGACCGAAGTGGCGACCGAGGTTCGTCAGCTGGATGGGACCACCTATTTCGCGGCCGGGATGGCCGTCTTCTTCCTGTTCTTCACCGTCCAATACGGGGTGATCGGGCTCCTCGAAGAGCAGCGCGACGGAACCCTCGCTCGTCTCCTGGCAGCGCCGATCCGGCGCACAAGTGTGATCTCCGCCAAGGCCCTGCTCTCCTACTGGCTCGGGGTCATATCCCTCGGAGTCCTCATCGTCGCCACCAAATTCTTGATGGGTGCGAACTGGGGCCCAACTCTGGGAGTGATCCTCCTAGTGCTCGCGGGCGTGTTTGCCGCCGTGGCGATCATGGGGCTGGTGGGGAGTGTGGCCAAGAGCCCCGAGGGTGCGGGCAACCTGGCGTCGATAGTTGCAGTGATCCTGGGCATGCTCGGGGGCACCTTTTTCCCGGTTGGCCAGGGCGACGACTTTCTGAGCAAGCTCACCTACCTGACGCCTCATGCCTGGTTCCTGAGAGGTTTGGCGAACATCTCCGGCGGGGCCTCGTGGACTGCCGTGCTGCCCGCAGTGGCGGCCCTGCTGATATTCGGACTGGTCACCGGCAGCATCGCCTGGGTCGCCCTTCGTCGGAAGATCACCGTATGAAGGTCTTGGCGATCGCCTGGAACAACGTGCGAAGGATGCTGCGGGAGCGCTCCAACATCTTTTTCGTCTTCATCTTCCCCTTGGCCTTGATCCTCCTCATCGGGGCCCAGTTCGGTGGAGGCGTCGACCCGGTAGTCGGCCTCTACCTCGCCGACGACGGCCGATTGGCGGCTGCAATCGCAGATGCGGTCGAAGCAGAGGAAACCCTCGACGTCATCCGCTTCGAAAATGAGGAAGCGCTGGCCACAGCGGTGGAGCATGGTGGTGCCCAGGCCGGTCTGTTCCTCCCTGCCGGGATGGATGAGACCGCTGAAGCCGGTGAGCAGGTCGAGATGGGATTCGTTACTCGGCCCGACGGATTCGGTCCACAGATTCAATCTGTGGTCGGCGCCGCGATCTCCGAGGTGATGGCACCGGTGACCGCCGCACAGTTCGCGATGGATAAGACGGGTGCCTCTTTCGACGAAGCGCTGACGACGGCTCAGGAGCAGGTGTCTGCGGCTCCCGGGCTATCCACCGAAGTGACCACGATCGGTGAGGCTCTCTTCCCGTCGACCCTAGGGAGATTCGATCTCGGTGCGTCGTCCCAACTCGTGTTGTTCGTGTTCCTCACCGCGCTCGCCGGCTCGGCCTCGTTGATCCTCAGCCGCCAGCTGGGGATTTCCCGCAGGATGCTGTCCAC
>DATDJH010000207.1:0-14575 GCA_036520635.1 Acidimicrobiia bacterium | reverse complement strand
CTTGATGATGTTGGCGGCAAAAAAGGCAAGGTCCACGGCGAGGAACACAGACATCACCGAACCCGCTCTCAACCGGGTCCATCCCCACCGCTCACGAGAGACCCGATAGAGCAGGAGTGTGGTGATCACCATCGTCGAAGTAACCGCGACCCCATATGCCGCTGCAAGGTTGCTCGAAGTGCGGAACGCCACCACTGCCGCGGTTGAGACGACCACCACCGCCCCGGCGCCGATCGTGCCCGGCGAAGATGCCGACGTGGATGCAGTCGTCGCTATCTACGGGATCGCCTTCGACAGTGCGACCACCTTCGACGAGAAAGCGGTTGTGATCGTTGACCCGGCCGGGCTGGAGGAAACGGTGACTGCCTACGCCACGACGGGCGAGGCGATGGGTGGTGTCACCACGCAAGTCGACGCCGTGGTCATCGACGGTGACAACGCAACAGTGACCTACACCCTGATGTTCGCCGGGACCCCCACCTACAGCGGCCTCCAGGGTGATGCCATTCGCACTGCAGACGGATGGATGATCTCCCGGGACATGTTCTGCGGGATCATGTCCTCCGCCAGGGTGGGCTGCCCCACTGGATGAGGAGATTCGTTGCCCTCGTCGTTGTCTTCTCGGCGCTGATCGCCTCCTGTTCACAGCCGGAGGAGGCGGTCCAGCTTGTCGACTCGACACGAATCGTCTCCCTATCCGGGGACATCACCGAGATCCTGTTTGAACTCGGTGTTGGCGAGCGAGTCGTTGGAGTCGACGTGACCACGGTCGCCCCCGAGGCAGCAACCCAGCTTCCGATCGTCGGCGTGGGGCGGTTCTTGACCGCGGAGGGAGCCTTGAGTGCCGAGCCCACGCTGGTCATCGGGGACACCCAGACCGCGCCAGCGACGACCTTGGATCAGATCCGCGCCGCAGGCGTCAAGGTGGAGATCCTCGATGTGCCCACCTCCTTCGATGATCTCTACCAGAAGATAAGGGTCATCGGCGAGCTCCTGGGCAGGGAAGAGCAGGCGGAGGATCTCGTCACGAGACTCGAAGCCGAGGTCGAGGATGCCTCAGCTGGCGCCTTGACTACTTCTCCGAGGGTGGCCTACGTCTACACGCGAGGGCCGGATGTCAATCTCCTCTTCGGAGACGGGATGACCACCCGACCGTTGATCGAGGCTGCGGGTGCCGTTGACGCAGGCTCCGAGGTCGGGATCGTCGGAACATCTTCGGTCACGGCCGAAGCTTTGGTGAGCGCCGCGCCGGATGTGATCGTCGTCCCGGCCGAGGGAGTCGAGTTGCTTGGCGGAATCGAGGCGTTTCTCGAGTTGCCCGGTGTCGGGCAGACTCCGGCCGGGGAGCGAGGCGCCATCCTCGCCTATCCCGAGGGTGACTTTCTCACGTTCGGGCCGAGGATCGCGGACTCCCTACGCCTCCTGATCGAAGACCTCGCGGCGTTGCAGAATTGAAAGGCCGCTGGGCCCTCCTCGTTGGCATCCTGATCGGGGTGTCGGTGCTCAGTCTGGGAATTGGCGCGGTCAGTCTTTCCCTACCGGAGGTATGGAACGGGGTTCTGACCGGGGTTGGGCTCGGCTCCGCGCCCGAGACGGCAACAGCTGTGATCTGGGAGTTGCGAATGCCTCGCACCCTGGCAGCCCTACTGGTGGGCGGGGGCATCGCTGCAGCCGGTGTGGGACTCCGCGGCATTTATCGCAGCCCGATGGCCGAGCCGTATCTCCTCGGGATCTCACCTGCGGCCGGCCTCGGTGTGGTGATCGGGTCGTTGTTCACGCCGATCGGTGTGCCACCGGTGGCGGGAGCGATCCTGGGGGCGGCAACGGCCGTTCTCATGGCGTTGGGCATCCATCGCCTGACTGCCGCCGTGGGCGCCGGGAACCGACTCATCCTCCTCGGAGTCGCTCTCGGGCTCACTTTTCTGGCTTGGACGGTGACGGTCATCTTCGTCGGTGACAGTCCGCGGTTGCCCACCTTCACCTACTTCGTGTTCGGCAGCTTCGCCGCTGTGACCTGGAGTCACTTTCTGGTTGCACTTCCCCTGATCGCGGCGGGTGCGGCCATCATCGGCGTTCGGGGCCGTGCACTCGACTTGATGTCGCTCGGCGATGCCCCCGCCCGCAGTCTCGGTGTCGAGGTTCAACGGACCACCACGTGGGTATTGGTGGCAGCCGGCATCGCGGCCGGAGCCTCGGTGGCCCTCGCCGGGGTCATCGGCTTTGTCGGCCTGATTGCTCCACACATTGCCAACCGGATCGTCGGGCCTCGCCACGGCAGGTCGCTTCCGGTCGCGATCGCTGTCGGTGGCACCCTCCTCCTCATCTGCGACATCGCATCCCGGCTGGTGGCCAATCCGGTCGAGGTGCCGGTAGGGATCGTCGTTGCCGCCATCGGAGGACCTGCTCTGGTCGGTGTGTTGCTCCAGTCGAGGCAGGCCTGATGCTCGAGGCGACCGGGATCTCGCACCGGGTCAACGGAGTCGTCACGCTCGCCGACACTTCGATCGAGGTGAAAGCCGGTGAATTCGTGGCCATCGTCGGCCCCAATGGCGCCGGAAAGACGACCCTGATGGCCATGCTCGCCGGTGAGCTCGAGCCCTCGACTGGGACGGTCACCTTGGCGGGTAAGCCTCTGAAAGACACCACGCTCGAGGAGCGATCTCGACTCCGTGCCTACCTGCCTCCGATGCAGACCCAGGAGATCGGCTTCACGGTGCGTGAGGTCGTGGCGATGGGGCGCCATCCGTGGCGCGACCAGGACCTACCTGACGACGATTTGACCGAGGCAGCGTTGGAGGCGGCAGGAGTGGCGTCCCTGGCGGGACGAAAGCTCGGCTCGTTGTCCACCGGGGAGGCGCAACTGGTGCAAATTGCCCGCATCTTCAGCCAGCAGGCGGCACTCCTCCTGCTCGACGAGCCGACCGGAGGGCTGGACATCAGCCATCAGGAGCGGATCCTGCGAGCCCTGGCCAGCCGAGCGGATCACCATTCGGTGGTGGCAGTCCTCCACGACATCAATGCTGCAGCGTCAGTGGCGGATCGGATGCTGATCATGTCTGGAGGGAAAGCTGTTGCTTTTGGCTCACCGGCGCAAGTGCTCAACGAGGACCTGCTCAGCGATGTCTATGACCATCCGATCTCGGTTATCAGCCATCCGTTTAGGGATGGCCCTTTGGTCTTGGTTGGCAACCAGACTTCAGATGTCAGACCGGCACCTCGACCGTCCCCGCAGACCCCACCTCGGTGATAGTGGTGGTCACGTCGGCGAGGTCGGACCCCGACTGTGCCTGATATCGGATCTGCGTGACCTGGCCATCCGTCAGCGTGATGGTCACTCGGGTGCCCGCCACCGGCCCGGCCGCGGGACCCAATGTGGCCAGGACCGCCAACAGCCCGGCATCAGATGACTCGAGGGCGAGATCACTGACATCGGCCAGACCGGCCAGCGGAGCGCCTGCCGGAGCCTCCCCTTCCAGAACCGACCACTCGTCATCGGGGCCGGTCACCCATTCGCCTTCGGGCGTTCTCACGTAAGAGACATCAGACGTGCCGGCGGTGATTGTCGCCGCCACAGATTCACCGTCCACGACGCCGGCAATCGTCGTGATCGTCTGGTCGCCAACCGTCACCACTGACTCGAAGCGATAGTTGGGCGAGGTCGCGGCCAGGGCCGCCGCAAACTCGCCGGCAACATCGATGGCCTGCGTTGAAGTGGTGGTGGCCGGAACGGACGTGGTCGGGGCGACAGTGGTTGTGGTTGCGACGAGGCTCGTCGAGGTGACCACGCCCCCCGTGGTGGAGCACGCCACAACAAGGTCCAGAAGCGGTCTGAGGGCCCAATTCATGGGCCCTCCGACAGACTGGTCTGAGCCAGGTTTTTCAATCATCCGCCTCAGCCTTCGCCGTCATCATCGCCGCCACCGTGACGACCACCATCATGGTCGCCGTCCTCGCGATCACGTCGATTCTCACGGTCATGGTCCCGCTCCTCGTGATTGCGCGACTCCCAACGACGCCCCGACTCCTCGTCGCCGCCGACCTGGTTGTCATCGTCATCACGATGGTCACGATCTCCGTCGCCCCAGCCGCATCGGACGTGGTTCTTGGCATCGAGGGTCACGGCCAATTTCACCTTCAACTCACCGTCTTCGTTGAGACGGGTCGAAGCCAGGAAGCTGACCCGGGCCTTGTTGTCTCCCGAAATCAGGGTGACCTTGATCCGGAACTTCGACTTCTCGTCTGAGGTCTTGATCTTGGGCTCGCTGATCTCGGCGGTCACGCCGTCGGGAAGCGTGATGTCACCAATGGTGATCGAAGGGACGTTCCCGTCGAAGGCCACGGTGTAGGGGATGGTCACAACACCGGTACCAAACACATCTGCAGACCAGGATCCGGGCCCGGTCACGTCTGCCGTGGCGTCCGCGGTGACGGTCGTCTTGACCCCACCTGCGGTGGCATCGTCGCCTTTGCCCTTCGAGTACGACTTGACGACCACCTGGGTGTCTCCATCGGCGAGGAGGAACACGACTTTGTGGTCACCTTCCTTGACGATGGTGGCGCCGGATGGATCCAGGGCCACTTCGGTTATCACACCGGCCGCGTCACGGGTCAGCGATACCGTGAGACCCGAGCCCAGCACCGGTAGCACCGAAGTCACTTGGGTAACCGGGGGAACCGGGGTGGTTGTGCTGGTTGTCTCTTCCGTGGTGTTGTTCTCGGCCTGGGCGATCCCGGGCAGGGTCGCCATGAGGGTCAGCACCAGGCCTGTGATGAGTGCCTTGGATCGGCCTCTGATTGTCAGCATTCGGTCTCCTTCTCTCAAGGGATACTCAGTGGCGGTCAGTCCCGCCCAGTGGACGAGTCGTCGTCCGGAGATTCGTGGTCGTGTCGTTCCTCCTGTCGATCGCTTTCGTCTTGACCTCTGTGGTCGGAGTCGTCGTCGCGGGCTTCAGACAACCTGTCCGCCCGCGATTCGCGGTCCCGATCAACGAATTCCTCATCCCGGTCCTCGTCGTGGTCGCCGTCGAACCGGTCCACGTCCTGCTCGAACCCGGGAGGTGCCACCAATTCATCACAGGCCGAGTCGCGCTCTTTGCCTTCGTGCCGCCGTTCTCCATCGAAGTCGCATGACCGTTGGTCACTGGCGACGGCCAGGTGAGGACGCTCGGACGAATCGTCACCGGCGGCCGAAACGACAGGCGCTTCGCCTGAGTCTTCAGGCTCGTCGGCCATCGCCTCGGCGGGCGCCGGCCGACTCCAGGTGTCGACCTCTGGGTGGTCGACCGGTGCTGGGTCCGAAAGTCGGGCATGGGGATAAGGCACTGGGATGGGAAGCGGGAGAACCCGGGCGGCGTCGGCGACTGCGGTCTGAATCGGGTCGGGTAGCCCGCCCGCCATGGCAACACCGCCGGTGCCGAGGGCCGTGACCATCGCGGTGGCAGCTGCGACCCAGCGAAATGACCTCGAGCCACGCACCACCAAACCTCGGGCGGTGGCGGCGGCAGCTGAGATGTGCCGATAGGCGGTCACCTCGTCCGGCGCCACGGCCACCTGGTCAACCAGCGAAGTCAGGAATGCGACGACGCTGCGACTTTCTCCTGGGTCCATGCCAGGGAATCGTTGGGAAGCTGTGATTCCTTACGGCGCCTCGAGGAGATCCCGCAGAGCCTCGGTTGCCCGATGCTGGAGTTGCTCCACCGCACCTGTGCTGCGACCGGTGATCTCTCCGATCTCCCTCGAGGTCCAACCACCCAAGGCGCGAAGCACCAGAACCTCCGCTTGGTCATCGGTCAACTGGCCCAAGATCTCGAGCAGGTCGTCGAGCGCGACCAATGCCAATGCTTCGTGTTCGACGTCGCTCCCGGCGGGTGCAAGGTCATGGATAACGGCGTCCAGGGGCTCTTCGGAGCGGCGCGAGAGACGACGGAATTCGTCGACACGCCGCGCTCGGGCAATCGTGAACACGAGGGCTCGGAAACCTTTGGCGTTGCCCTTGAAGTCCTTGACACCACGGGCCAAATCGAGGAAGACGTCACCGAGCACGTCGTCAGGGTCCGGCAAGCCGCTGGAACGGAGAAAGCCGAGGATTTGGGGGGCGAGCCAGTCATAGAGCGCCCGCCAGGCACCTTCATCACCTGCGCGCGCGGCACGGAGATACGACGAGAATTCCCGATCCGTGAGGCTTGGGATTGGGGGCACTGGACTCCTTGGTCGGTCGAGCTGAGCTCGCACGGCCTCCCAGGCCCGATCTCATATGAACACGAGTCGCTGCCCAATGTCAAGGGCGAAGGCCGACACACCCTCTACCCAGGAGCCCAAAGGGTCATACCCCATGCCAGGGGACATCCCGTTTCTAGAGCCCCTTGGGGTGCCAGACCGTCTTGGTTTCGGTGAAGGCTGCGATGAGATAGGGGCTTTGGCCCGGCCCAGTCGTCGAAGGCAGAACCACCCGCTTCACATTGTGGACCGCACCCTCCTGCACCCGGATCGCCTGTTCCGGGCTTGCCCCTCCGGCGTCGATCGCGTTCACATCCATGTGGTCGGCGAGCCAGGGGATCAGTTCGTCCTTGAGCCCGGTGAGGACATTGACTACCCCGCCGGGAACGTCAGAGCTGTTGAGGACCTCGGTGAAGGTGATCGCCGGCATCGGGTAGCGCTCCGAGGCGAGGACCACCGCGGTATTTCCGGGCACCAGCACCGGAGCCAGTCGCGACACCAGCCCGAGCAATGCCGGCTCCTCTGGTGCCACAACTCCAACGACACCGGTGGGCTCGGGCGAGGAGATGTTGAAAAATGGCCCGGCGACCGGATTCAGGTTGCCGTAGATCTGGGCGAACTTGTCGGCCCAGCCGGCGTACCAGACCATGCGATCGATCGCGGCGGCCACTTCGGCGTCGGCGGCCTTGTTGGCAAGCCCGCCGGCATGAAGCTGCTCGACGAAGGTCCCCCGCCGGTCTTCCAGCGTCTCGGCGATCCGGTACATGACCTGGCCCCGGTTGTATCCGCTGGTCCCGGCCCAACCCGGCACTGCCTCTCGCGCCACCCGCACCGCATCCCTGAGGTCCTTGCGACTCCCCTGGGCCACACGGGCCAGCACCTCCCCATCGCCGCTGAGTGCGGGATAGGAACGGCCCGACTCGGAACGGGGAAACTTGCCTCCGATGTAGAGCTTGTATGTCTTGCGAACATCGAGACGGCTCATGTCTCGTCCCAGTCCATGTAGGCGAGAAGGCCGTGTCGGCCGCCCTCCCGGCCGAATCCCGATTCCTTGTAGCCACCGAACGGTGAAGCCGGGTCGAACTTGTTGTAGGTGTTCGCCCACACCACCCCGGCCTGGAGGCGGTCGGCCATCCATAGGATCCGCGAGCCCTTCGAGGTCCACACCCCCGCCGACAGCCCGTAGGGGGTGTTGTTCGCCTTTTCCACTGCTTCTTCCGGAGTCCGGAATGAGAGGACGGAGAGGACCGGGCCGAAGATCTCCTCCTGGGCGATTCGATGCGATTGGGCGACGTTGGTGAACAGGGTTGGCTTGAAAAAGAAGCCGCGGTCGGGGAGAACACAGTCAGGCTGGAACATCTCGGCGCCTTCGTCGAGGCCCGAGTCGACCAATTCGGTGATCTTCTCCAGCTGTGCCCTGCTGTTGATCGCTCCGACATCGGTGTTCTTGTCCATCGGGTCACCGACGCGGAGGGTGGACAGCCGACGCTTCAGCTTGTCGACGAAGCGGTCGTGGATGTTCTCTTGGACCAGAAGCCGGCTCCCGGCGCAGCAGACATGGCCCTGGTTGAAGAAGATGCCGTTGATGACGCCTTCGATGGCCTGGTCGAGTGGAGCATCCTCGAAAATGACATGGGCGGCCTTGCCCCCCAACTCCAAGGTCAGCTTCTTGTGGCTGCCGACGAGCTGGCTGGCAATCAGCTTGCCGACGGCGGTCGATCCGGTGAAGGCGACTTTGTCGACGTCAGCGTGGCCGACCACGGCGGCGCCGGTCGCTCCCGCCCCGGTCACCACGTTGAGCACCCCCGGCGGCAGACCGGCCTCGGCAGCAATCTGGGCGACCACCAGGGCAGTGAGGGGGGTGGTCTCGGCCGGTTTCAACACCACGGTGTTTCCGGCAGCCAGGGCCGGGGCAACTTTCCAGGCAAGCATCATCAGGGGGAAGTTCCAGGGGATCACCTGGCCGGCCACCCCCAAAGGCCTCGGCCTCACCCCGGGGAAGGCGTACTCCAGCTTGTCGGCCCATCCCGCGTAATAGAAGAAATGACTCGCCACCAGGGGGAGATCCACGTCACGTGATTCCTTGATGGGCTTGCCGCCATCCAGGGTCTCCAGGACCGCCAGTTCCCGGGACCGCTCCTGGATCATCCGGGCTATCCGAAACACGTATTTGGCCCGCTCGGCGCCCGCCATCGGCCCCCAAACGTCGGTGTAGGCGCGCCGGGCCGCCGTGACCGCATCGTCCACGTCGGCCACCCCGGCTTCCGCCACCTCGGCCAGGTGCTCTTCGGTGGCGGGGTTGATCGTTGGGAAGTAGTTCCCCGATTTGGGTTTGACGAACTCGCCATCGATGAACAGCCCGTACCGATCCTCGATGGAAGCAATCTCCGCCGACTCCCGGGAGCCGGCGTACTCCCACTTCAACGGGTCGTGAGCCGGGTTCGCGATCTCGATTGCCACGTTCAGTCCTTGGTGAAGTAGTCGGGTGAGGAGTAGCGGCCGGTTTCCAGGAATCGGACCTGCATCAAGACATCGTTGAGGAGAGTCGAAGCGCCGAAACGGAACCAGTCCGGGGACATCCAGGGCTCACCGAGGGTCTCATTGAGGACCACCAGGTAGCGGATGGCGTCTTTGGCGGTGCGGATTCCGCCAGCGGGCTTCATACCCACCATCACCCCGGTCGCGTCCATGAAGTCACGGATCGATTCCAGCATCACCAGGGTCACTGGGAGGGTGGCCGCCGGCTGGACCTTGCCTGTCGAGGTCTTGATGAAATCAGCCCCGGCGGCCATGGCGAGCAACGAGGCCTGCCGGACGTTGTCGAGGGTGACCAACTCCCCGGTCTCCAAGATCACTTTGAGATGGGCGTCACCGCAGGCGTCCTTGACCCGACGGATCTCGTCGAAGACCTTGAAGTACTCGCCGCCCAGGAAAGCGCCGCGATCGATCACCATGTCCACCTCGTCGGCACCGAGGCGAACCACCCGCGTTACCTCTTCGACTTTGAGATCGGTCTCCACCAGGCCCGATGGGAAGTAGGTGGCGACACTCGCCACCTTCACGGTGCTGCCGTAAGTGGCCTCGACGGCGTACTTGACCATGTTGGGATAGACGCACACCGCGGCCACTGAGGGAACGCTGGGGTCCATCGGGTCGGGTCGGATCGCCTTGGCAGACATCTGCGCGACCTTGCCCGGGGTGTCCTTTCCTTCCAGAGTGGTCAGATCGATCATTCGGGTGATCAGATCCAGGGCGGCTCGCTTCGATTCACGTTTGATCGACCGGGTGGAAAGGGCGGCTACCCGCTCGTTGGCCCCGACTTCGTCCACGGAGGGCACCGATCGCAGGAATGAGCGCAGTGTTGGCGTCGTGATTCGATCGGGCAGGATCGAGGTGCGGGCAGGGGCCAGGGTCACAACCGAATTCTAGGGGCGCCCCCCTCCCCGGCTACGCCGACGGGCTGACTGCTAGGCCTGCGGGCCGGAGATCAGGTGGTAGGTGATCCCTTGGTCCATCGTCATCTCCATCTGGAAGGACATGACCTCGCCGGTGGTTTCGTCGGGGATCTTCATGTCCATCGCGATGTGAGTGGCAGCGTTGATTTCCGACTGGCGAGCCACGCCGGCCTCTGCATCAAAACGTGTGGTCCCGTCTGCCGTGGTGTCATCGACGCTGATAACGAACTTGAGTTGGCTCATCATCTCATCGAATTCAGCGGTCTCTTCAGGGGTGGCTCCTTCGGGGGCAAAGGCCCCAAACATGCCCTTGAAGAACTCGCCCAGATCGAACTCGATCGGTGAGGTGGTGGATGTCGTGTCGATCACATACACCTCGGCGCCGTCGAACTGCTCGATTCCGGTGATGGTGTTCGTCACGGTGGTCACCACCGATTCTTCACCCATGCCCGGAGTTTCGATCTCATCGGACCAGGAGTCGCCGACAGCTACTTCGCCATCTGAGAAGAGAGGGCCAAAGAACTGCCCGGGATCCAGGCCGGGTGCCGGAGCACCGCCCCCCACGGGACCGAGGTCGCCCAACATTCCGCCAAGCGGGTTCTCGACGTCTTCGCCGCCGGCGCTGACCACGTTGCCCTGGTCGTCAACGACCACTGTGACGTCGATGGGCTCCATCGACGCAAAGTCAGGCACTTCACTCGAGTCCACCGGCTCGCCGTCGACAGTGCCGGTCACCGAGACGTCGTCGAAGTTCCCGGTGATGTGAATCTCATACGTCCCCTCCTCGGGGCCATCGGCCACAGAGTGAGTGAACACTGCGGTTCCCGTCACGTCGACTGAAGCCGCTTCGGGGACGTCCTCTTCACCCATTGCGGAGGCGTCGCCGGAGGTGGTGAGCTCGATGTGCTGGTCGAGGCCTACCTCGTACTTGAACTCGTCACCAGCGGTCAGCGAGTAGCTGAGCAGGACCGCCTCGGCTGGTGGAGCAGTCGTGGTGCTGTCGGCGGCGGCGGTGGTCGAAGTCTCGACCGTGCCCCCGCAGGCGGTCACGACCATGGCCAGGATCGCAACGAGGAAAAGTGAGCGCTTGATCATGTTGGTGAGGTTATCGGCATTCAGGGGCTTTCCTTTTAGGACTAACCCGGGGCAGGGTTAGCGTGCCCGCACCATGAACCCGTGGACCCCAATCGTGGTCTCGATCCTGGGATGGGGCTCGGCCGCCGTGTTGACGCGGGCCGTGCTGAACAACGGGGTTTCGGCCTTCACCGTGGTTCCGTTCCGCTTCGGGGTCGCCCTGATTGTCATCTTGTTGGTCTCGATCTATTGGGTGCGCTTCCGCGAGCTGCATCGTGGGCACTGGGTGAGAGGCTTCTGGCTCGGTGCCGTCGCGTTGGCCATTCCCAACACCTTCTTCACCATGGGCCTGGTCGAGCTGCCGGTAAGCCTGTCGGGGCTCATGGTCGCCCTGATCCCGGCCGCCACAGTCGGAGCCGCCCATTTTCTGGTCGAGGGCGAGCGATTCAACCCCAAATCCACGCCGGGGCTGATCGTGTCGCTGATCGGGACCGGGATCCTGGTCGGAGTCGGTGGAGGATCGCTGGAGGGTGTGGGCAATCTCGGGCTCGGGGTCACCCTTTCGTTGATTGCGGTCTTGTTTGCCGGAATTGGCGGAGCGCTAACCCGTCGCTTTGCCCTGGAAGTAGGCGGGGACGGCCTGGTCATCCCCCAATTCGCCTTTGCCACGGCGATCTCACTGCTGGCGACCCCGTTCCTGGATGCCACCCCGCTGGATTCCCTCGAATCGTCGGATTGGGTGCTGCTGATCCTTCTCGGTTCGTTCGCGACTGCCGTTCCATTCACAGCCTTCCTGATCGCGGCGCAGGTGAATCCCGCATCCCGATTGGCGGTGGCCGGGTATCTGGTGCCGATCCTGGCGGTCACCCTGGCCGTCATCTTCCTCGGCGAAACGCTCACTCTGGCTGTTCTCATCGGCGCCGTCCTGATCATTGGTGGAGTGGTGTTGACCGAGCGGTCGAGTCGCCATGTCCCCGTGCCCGGCATCGACACCGCAGGCTGAGGGCCCGGTGGCGTTTACCCTCCGGCTCCAATGACTCGCCGAATCCTCGTCGCCGTCGCCTGGCCCTACGCATCGGGCTCGCTGCATCTCGGGCACCTTGGCGGTGCCTATCTCCCATCGGACATTTTCGCCCGCTACCACCGGGTCGCCGGAGACGACGTGCTCATGGTCTCGGGCTCTGACGCCCACGGCACACCGATCACCGTCCGCGCCGACGAAGAGGGCATCACGCCACGAGAAGTTGTTGACAAATATCACGCCGAGATCCTCGGCTATTGGGAGGCGCTTGGGATCTCGTTCGACCTGTTCACGACCACGATGACCGAGAACCACCACGCAGTGACCCAGGACGTCTTCCTGAAGCTCTTGGAAAAGGGCCATCTGGTCAAAGGCACCTCGTCCCAATTCTTCGACCCGGAGGTCGGACGGTTCCTCCCCGATCGGTATGTCGAGGGCACCTGTCCCCATTGCGGGTACACCGAGGCCAGGGGCGACCAGTGTGAGAACTGCGGGCGCACCCTCGATGCCACGGATCTCATCAATCCGAGGTCCCGCCTCAGTGGCGCGACACCGGTCCTCCGCGAGACCGAGCATTTCTTCTTCAGACTCCCCGAGTTCGCAGAACCCCTCAAGGCTTGGTTGGAATCCAAGACCACCTGGCGCCGTCATGTGAAGAACTGGGCACTGGGGATGATCGAAGAGGGGATGCCCGATCGGGCGATCACGCGTGACATCGAATGGGGCGTGGAGGTCCCGGTCGACGATCTGGGGCCGGGGAAGCGGATCTATGTGTGGTTCGACGCGGTCATCGGATATCTGTCCGCAGCCAAAGAGTGGGCCCAGAACAGCGGTGACGCGGAGGCGTGGCGCAATTGGTGGGAGGACCCCGAGGCCGAGTCCTACTACTTCGTCGGCAAGGACAACATCCCGTTTCACACCGTGATCTGGCCGGCAATGCTCCTGGGCTACGGCGGGCTGAACCTCCCAACCGACGTCCCGGCCAACCAGTACATCACCTTCAAGGGCGCCAAGGCCTCGAAATCGAAGGGGGTGGGACGGTCGATCGGCTGGTATGCCGAGCGTCTCGAGCCCGATGCGTTGCGCTATGCCATAGCCTCGGTTCTCCCCGAGCAGAACGACACCGACCTCAGTGATGAGGAGATCATTCGCCGGATCAACGATGAGCTGGTGGCCACCTGGGGCAACCTGGTCAACCGGGTCCTCTCACTGACCGCCAACAACTTCGACCGCAAGGTGCCCGAACCCGACGAACTGACCGGTGAAGACCAGGCACTGCTTGCGGACGTGGACCAGGCCCTGGAAGCCGTGGCCGGGCACATCGCAGCCGTGGAGTTGCGTGCCGGATTGCGTGCCGCCATGGAGGCGGCCACCGAGGTCAACGTCTATCTCAACGCCAACGCCCCCTGGAAGTTGGTCAAGGAAAACCCGAAACGTGCCGAGACGATCTTATGGACCGCTATCCAGGCGATCTCGGGCATCAGGGTGGCCCTGTCTCCGTATCTCCCGTTCACCACGCCGAAGGTGGGGGAGATGCTGGGTCTGCCTGGCGCGGTCGCGAGTTGGAAGCGCCCCGAGGTGTCGGCCGGGACCGCCCTTGGCGAAATCCAGCCGCTTTTCGCCAAGTTGGAGGACGACGCCCTGGACTGATTGAAACTCCAGGACGTCCATCGGGGTCCAATCAGGGTGAAACCCCATTCGCCAAGACTCCAACCGCGACTACGTTTGCCCTCATGACACGGATCGCTCGCGTCGTGGGCGGCTTCATCCTCCTCATCGCGGGGATCGCGATGCTCGTGCTGCCCGGCCCCGGTGTCCTCACCATCCTTGGCGGCCTGGCTCTGATCGGCCAGGAGTTCCCTTGGGCGCAGCGGATGCTCGACCGGATCAAGGCCGCGATGACCAGGTTGTGGCGAAGCTTGACTCAGCCCTCCGCCTGAATCAGGCCGGCGGGTAGACCCCCATCCCCTTCGCCTTCTCCGTCTGCCAGAACACGTCGGAGATCTCGTCGATCAACGCGATCAGTTTCCGCCCGTCTTCGGGATCGACTGACTTCTTCGCGTCACCGGCCTGGTGGATGGCACGCCAGAAGAGGTCATCGAGGTTGGGAAATTCGGTGCGGTGCTCGGCCGTGAAGAAGTCAGCCCAGAGCACCATGAGATGGTGCTTGACCTCCTCGGCCCGCTCCTCCTTCAGGCTGATCGCTCTCGCCTTGAACACCTCATCGTCGGATGAGGCGTACTTCTCGGCGATCTTGAGGACCGACATCGCCTCGATCTTGGCCTGGGCCGGGTCGTACACCCCGCAGTAGAGGTCGCAGTGGGCGTGGGCGATGGTTACGTCTCTCATGAGTCTCCTTGTCCGATTCTGGTCTGTGCTTCCGTGTCTCCGACCATACTCCTGAGACCAGCATGTCGATGAAGCGTTTCCGGGTGGCCGGGCACTCGATGAGCCCCACGCTCAGTCCGGGCCAGGAGGTCGCAGCCACCGATACCCGCCCCGCCCAGCCAGGAAACATCGTGGTGTTCCCCCACCCCTCCAACGACGGCCTATGGCTCATCAAGCGGCTCGCCGACGAATCGGGATGGGTTGTCTCGGACAATGCCTCCGACGCCGACCTGGACTCCACGGTGCTCGGGCCTGTCGACCCGGGCACCATGCTCGTCGTGGTCTCTCATCTCGACGCTGTCACATTCGCCGAGGCGTGTGATCTCCTCGCCGCCGAGGACGATGCACTCGCCGGGATAGTCGAGCGCTGGGGAGTCCCGACGTTCTGGAACAGACGTCCCGGGTTCCAGACCCTGGTGCT
>DATDJH010000206.1:0-2324 GCA_036520635.1 Acidimicrobiia bacterium | reverse complement strand
GAGGACTTGGACGAAGCCGTTGAGCGGTTGAGAGAGGTCGAAGCGGAATTGTCCAACCAGCGCAGGCAGCTTCACACCGTCATCGATGCTCTCCAGGATGAGATCGTCGCCCGCTACCGGAGCCAGCAGGGCCAGGCACAGGCCTCCGGTTAGCTCTTGCTAGCCGCTAAGACCCGCTCGGGTCTGGTCGAAACCCTTCACGATGGAGCGGCGGCCGTAGTGTCCGCCGACGGGGACCTCGTCGCGTGGTCGGGGGACGTCGATCGGCCCTTCTATCTACGTTCCGCGGCCAAGCCATTCCAGGCCGCTGCCGCTCAGGACGCTGGAGCCCAACTCGAGATGCTCGAGTTGGCGGCCGCCTCGAGCTCTCACGATGGGCATCCGGTCCATGTGGCCATCGTCGAGTCGATGCTCCAGATTGCTGGGCTCGGGGAGTCCGACCTTCTCTGTCCCCCCGATTGGCCGCTATCCCCGGACGCCGGGCGCCGCCTCGCTCGTGAGGGCCATGCCTCGCCGCGAAGGATCTGGCACAACTGCTCGGGCAAGCATGCTGCATGGCTTCGCGCTTCTACGGCCCAGGGGTGGCCGAGCGACAGCTATCTCGAGCCCGACCACCCCATTCAGCGGCGGATCGTCGAGTTGGTCAGCGATCTCGGTCAATACCGGGCCGAGCCGGTCGGGATCGATGGATGTGGCGCCCCGGTGTTGAGGACTACAACTCGAGCGATGGCTCTGCTCTTTGCCAGGCTCTCATCTCAATCCGAGCTCGGTGCGGTCTTCACAGCCATGCATCGTTACCCGGCCCTGATCTCAGGGACGGGTCATGGTGATGCTTCGATCGCCACAGCCATCAATGCCGCCGCCAAGCGTGGGGCGGAAGGTTGCATCGGAGTTGGGGTTGAGAATCGCTTCGGTGTTGCGGTCAAGTCCTGGGATGGCCTACAGGTGGCCGCCGATGTCGGGGCCGTCGCTGTGTTGAGCGCAATGGGGCACTCCTCCCAATATGTGACGGAGCAACTCGCGGTGGTAGGCCGGCCCAGTATCGAAGGCGGGGCAACGAAGGTGGGTGAGATCGAGCCCCGGCTCGAGCTCCAGTGGACGTGAGAGGTTTGCCTCCGCCATGGCTCTCATTGGGGGAGGGCGGCCCTCCTGCTGACGAGTTCGTGGGCCCGTTCCCGCTTTCCGGCTTCATCGGCGCGTGGTGGGCGAGTCTCGGAGCGGGAGAGCCTCACCTCGTTGAGGCCGGAGACGCGACGTTGGCACTCACCGAGCAATCCGGTCTGATCCAGATCGCCGGTGACTCCGACCTCACCGACTACCACAGCCCGCTCGGCGATGATCTCGAAGCCCTGGGCGGCGCACTGGGGGACCTTGTCAAGGAGGGGTATCGACTTTCGCTTGATTCCCTTCCCGAAGGTTCGGCCACCCGCCTCACCGATGGTCTGCGGGTCGCGGGTTGCGAGGCCACGGTCGAGCCCGATGTGGTTGCGATGGTGTTGGCCACTTCGAGCGACATCCCGTTCCTGGAGACGATCGACAAGCGCCAGCGTCACGAGGTGCGCCGGAAGCGTCGCCGGTATCGGGACCTGCTCGGGGAGCCCGAGGTGGACACGGATCGAGCGGGTGCATTCGAGAGGTTTGCCGAGCTTCACCGCAGATCGCCCGGTCGTAAGGGTCGGTTCATGAAGGATGAACGCGAGTCGTTCTTCGAGGATCTCTCCCGCCAGGATGGGTGGAGGGTCGATGAGCTCTTCAACGGCGATCGATCGGTGGCTGCCCTCTTCGGGTATGCCGACGCCGACACCTACTACCTGTACAACAGCGCATACGACAACGACGTGGCCGAGGCGTCACCGGGCATCGTTCTGCTGACCCACACCATCGAGCGGCTGGGCGAGGATGGCTTCTCCAGATTCGACTTCCTCAAGGGCGACGAGGAATACAAAGGCCGGCTCGGAGCTTCGCTTCGACAGCTCTACCGGATCGAGGCTTGATGGGCGACCATGTCGCCTTCCTTTCGTTTCACACCTGCCCTCTGGTGCAGCCTGGCCAGGGCTGGGCCGGCGGAATGAACGTCTACGTCGACGAGCTGGCGCGAGCCATGGCCAGGGCTGGGATCGAAGTAGACGTGTTCACCAGACGTCACGACCGAGAGGTCCCCGAGTCGATCACTGTCGAGCCCGGCTTCTCCCTCCACCACCTCGAGGCAGGCCCGTCGCGGGAGCTCGACCCCGGCCGCGCCCTCCGCTACCTGGGCGTCTTCACCGATGCGGTCATCGACCGGATTGCGTTCATGAATGATCTTTCGCTGATCCACAGCCACT
>DATDJH010000205.1:0-7124 GCA_036520635.1 Acidimicrobiia bacterium | reverse complement strand
TTGGTCGACAGTCGCCGAAGTGAGCCCAGGGGACGCGGCCGACATTCTGGAGGCCCTGGGCGAAGAGGCCGCTGGAGGATTGATCGCCGACCTCAACGCCGGCCACGCGGCCGACCTCTTCGAGGAACTGCGCGACGACCTGGCGGCCAGCCTGCTTGGAGTCCTCCCGGAGTCGGAAGCCGTCGGCGTGCTGGAGGAGATGGCGCCTGACCAGGCGGCCGACCTGATCGCAGCACTCGACCCTGAAGTCGTAGAGCGCCTCCTCTCGGCGGCAGACACCGAGTTCGCCAACGAGGTGCGCGACCTCCTCGGTCACCATCCCGAGTCTGCAGGTGGCCTGATGACCACGGACATCGCGGCCCTACCCGTGGGGCTCACCGTGGGCGAGGCCATGGAGAGGATCCGGAACCTTCATGAAGAGTTCGAGGACCTGTCCTATGTGTATGTGGTGGACGACGACATGAGACTGCTCGGAGTTGTCTCCTTCCGCGACCTCGTCTTCTACCGGCCAGGAGATGGGCTCGACAAGGCGATGGTTGACCAGCCGGTTGTCGTGTCCGCCACCACGGACCGGGCCGAGGTCGCCGACCTCGTCCAGCGCTACCACCTCTTCGGAATCCCGGTCGTCGACGACAACAACCGCCTTCTGGGCATGGTCACGACCGATGCCGTCCTGGAAGCGGTGCAAGAGGAGGCATCGGAGGACTTTGCCATAGCGGTGGGAACCACGGCTGAGGACTCGGTCTACCTCCCTATTCGACGTTCCATCCGACACCGACTCCCCTGGATCGCGTTCGACGTCCTCATCTCCTCGACTGTTGTGTTGGCCATCTCTCAGTTCCACGACATCATCGGTGCGTTCGTGGTACTCGCTGCACTCATGCCGCTGGTGGCCAGGATCGGCGGAGACGCCGGTGCCCAAACCCTCGCGGTTGTGATTCGGGGTCTGGCCACCGATGACATCCAGAGCGGCGACGTGCGCCGGGTTCTCACCAGGGAGACCACCGTTGGCCTGTTCAACGGAATGGTGATTGGGGTCCTAGCCGGGGCCCTGGGATTCGTGCTTCAGTCGATCCAAGGCGGTCCCGACCCCTTCAAGGTCGGGCTGGCGATGACGCTCGCCTCCTTTGCAAACCTGATCCTGGCCGGTCTTGCCGGGGCTGCGATCCCGTTGACCCTGCGGCGACTCGGCTTCGATCCGGCGCTGGGATCGAACCTGTTCCTCACGACCTTCACCGATCTCGTGGGATTCGCCGGCTTCCTCGCAGTGGCAACAGCCATTCTCTGAGCCGCGGACCGACGGCCGGCCTGTCAGCTGCCGAGGACGAATTCACCTGACTCGGCGAATGGGCCCTGGAAACGAATGATCGTCCCGCCGACGAGGCTCGCAAAGTGATGCTGCTCGATCAACGCGACCTCTTCCGGCGTCCGTTCAGCCTCGGCTTTGAGGTAGGCGGCTGCGGCTGCGGCATCATCGAAGATCTCCGCTCCATAGGTGGCAGTGCCCGCGTCATAGAGGTCGCCGAGGAAGTTCTCGAGATCGACGTCCGTATAGGTGCCGGGAGGGATGACAACGAAGACCGTTTCCCCATCCGTTCCGGGCTCGCGGGCAACAATCTCGTAGCTCGCGACCGCCTGTCCAACGAGAGTGGTGCTGGTTTGATCCTCGGGAACGGTCACCGTTGTCGTGGATGTGCCGTCGCCGGAACCGGTGATCAATGACGAAGTTGTGGTCAGGGCCGTCTCGCCGCCGTCGCAGGCCATGGCGAACACTGCCAGCGCGGCCAGCGGGATGAGCGTGATTTTTCGGAGACTCATGCCCGGAGAACGTTACCGCGGATCGCGCAGTTCCCGGCAAGGCTGACTCGGGTTAGCCTGCACCCATGACACCTGGCAGGTTCGGGGCTGCCATCGTGGCCGTCCTGGCATTGACCGCGGCCTTGGTTGTGGTGGGAGGATCTCCCGCTCCGGTTGAAGCAGCCGTGATGTGCCCGCCAATCACCATCAACGACCTCTTTCCGCCCGACAAGGCCCCACGCCGACCCACCACGCCTTCGACGATCCCTGGTTCGACCACGACCACTCCTTCATCAACGACCACCTCGACGACGGTTCCGGATTCGACGTCGACAACAATCGAAGGCGAGTCGACGACGACGACCCCTGGTGGCTCGAGCACTTCGATTCCCACGCCTCCGAAACCGGGCAAGTGCACACCCTTCGAATACCAACTCGTTTGGCCGGTTCTGAATCGGAGTCAGGTCCGAGACACATTCGGTGAGGATCGGGATCACGGCGCCCGCCATCACGAGGGGACCGACATCCATGCACCGAAGCTGACTCCGGTTGTCGCGGTGGCCGACGGCAGGGTCACGAAGGTGACTCAAGAGATCGGGACCGAGAACTGCTGCTCGATTGTGATCCGACACAACGATGGCTGGCAGTCGGTCTACGTCCATCTCAACAACGACCACTACGGGACCGACGACGGCCTGGGGGCTGGGGTTCGGTCCGATCTCGTCGTGGGGACCAAGGTGGAGGCCGGTGAGATCATCGGCTGGGTTGGAGACTCGGGGAATGCCGAGGAAACCGTCGATCATCTCCACTTTGAATTGCGCAGCCCCTCGGGTGTCGCGGTCGATCCCGTGCCGAGCCTGCGACGGGCCCGGCTGAAGGCAGAGTTCCCCGACGCCGACACAACCTGGCCCTACCTGGACAACTCAGGCCGCGCCGCCCAGTGGGTGGCCGGAAGACTGCTCTCCGAGGGCCTGTTCCTTCCCTGCGACGAGTCGGGGCTCAATTTCTGCCCGGACCAAGTCGCCGACCCGGACTTCATCAGCGACATCGCCCGTCACCTCGGCGGAGGTGAGCCACCCTTGCTCGAGGGGCGCTTCCAGGAGGTGCCACAGGTCTTCGAGCCCCTCGGCGACGAGCAAAGGGTCATCGACGAGCTCTTGGGCTGTCCGACCCCCGAGCCATGCCTCGAATTTGGGGTGACCGAGACCGATCTAGCCAGGGTGGCTGCCTGGGCCCTGGATCGGGTGCCCAACGCGGCGATCAAGAACCCTGAGGTCGTGACCGGGTTGGACCAGCTCGAGACCTACCCGACAGCCGAGGAAGCCGAGGCGCTACTAAGGGCGGATGGGCTGATCGGAACATGCCGGCCGCCCCTAGACGATGAGCAGCTGGTCACGAGGGAGTCTGCCTTGATCAGCCTCTCGCGATGGGTGGTCGGACCCTCGATCGATTGCATTGCGTTGAATCAGCTCAGACGCTGAGCAAAGACCCGCGCCAGCTCACTGGTGACCGGGCCTTCGCCAAAGGCCACTTCCCCGACCATCGAAATCGGTTGGACCTCTCGAATCGTGGACAGCGCCATCACCTCGGACGCCTCCTCGAGGCGTTGCAGGGCCCATCGCCCTTCCACGAGTGGGATCCCGAGACGAGCCGCATCGTCGAGCACGACCCGGCGGGTGATCGAATCCAGGATGCCCAAGTCCAAGGACGGTGTCTCCAGAACGCCGTCTACCACCCAGGCCACGCAAAAAGTCGGGCCTTCGAGCATCAACTCATCGACCGTGAGCAAGAGGGCGTCGTCAAAGCCCTCACCGACCGCCCGCCGGGTGGCCGACAGGTTCGGCGCGTAGGAGAGGACCTTGGCCGCCGCCAGGTCCCATGGCACCCCCGCGGCGTGCCATGGAGCCACTACCGGGAGAAGTCGGGCGGGGCCCCGACTACCGGCCCAAGGGTGGGCGAAAACTATGACCATGGGCTCGCCGGGCTCGTTGGGAATGGCCGACCCTCGGGTGACTATCACCCGGACCGCGCATTCCGGGCACTCAGACGCCACGGTCTCGATCCACGTTGCGATTTCAGTGCGAGGAGGGAGCTCGATAGCCAGCGCAGATGCGCTCCGTTCCAAGCGATCGAGATGGGCGTCCAGGGCGAACGGGACTCCCCTATAGGCCTTGAGAACCTCAAAGCACCCGTCGCCCCGCAACACCGATGAATCGGTCACCGGGACTCCTTCGGCCGAGGCCACGCCATTGATGAGGATCGTCGAGGTCATAGCGGTGGTTGGTAGGCGTTGGTAATGGGAAGCCGGCGATCCTTGCCAAAGGCCTTGGTCGTGATCTTCACCCCGGGGGCGGCCTGTCGCCGCTTGTACTCATTGCGATCGACCATGCGGCACACCCGGGCAACCACTGCCGGGTCATAGCCGTCGGCGACAATGTCGCCGACACTCCGGTCCTCTTCGATGTATCGCTCGAGAATCGCATCGAGCACCTCATAGGGAGGCAAAGAATCGGAGTCTTTCTGATCAGGTCGCAGCTCAGCCGAGGGGGGCTTGTCGATGCTGCTCTGAGGAATCACTGTCCCATCCTTGTTGCGCCAGCGGGCCAGGTCGTAGACCAGGGTCTTGAAAACGTCCTTCAGTACCGCATAACCACCCACCATGTCGCCGTAGAGGGTGGCGTATCCCGCTGCCATCTCCGACTTGTTTCCGGTGGCCACCACCATCGGGCCATGCTTGTTGGAGATTGCCATCAGGATTGCCCCTCTGGCCCGTGCTTGGAGATTCTCCTCAGCCACGCCAAAGCTCGTACCGGTGAAGACGGGGTCGAGGGTTGCCAGGTACGAGGCGTAGACCTCGTCTATCGAGACCTGGTCGATCCTGATGCCAAGGTTGGCCGCCAAATCGACCGCATCGTCCACTGAGTGCTGCGAAGAGAAGCGGGATGGCATCGCCACTCCCCACACTCCGTCGGGACCCAGTGCGTCAGCAGCGATCACCGCAGTGAGAGCCGAATCGATGCCGCCGGAGAGGCCGATCACGACAGATCGGAACCCGTTCTTGCGGACATAGTCACCGAGGCCGGTCGCCAATGCCCGATACACCTCCTCGATCGGGTCGAGCAGCGGGGTCAGTGACGTCGCCCCTGCGTCTTCACCGGCGAGAGGGACATCGACGATGAAGAGATCCTCCTCGAACTGGGGCGACCGATGGAGTACGGCCCCTTCAGCTGAGACGACCAACGACGCCCCATCAAAGACCAACTCGTCCTGGCCACCGACCAGGTTCAAGTAGACCACCGGCGTGGAACTGGCCTGAGCCCTCTCAATGATCATTCGCTCCCTGTCGAGAGCCTTGCCCCGGTGAAATGGAGAGGCATTGATGTTGAGCAGGAGGCGGGCCCCCGAGGCGGCTTGCTGTGCCGGCGGCCCTTCGGGCACCCAGATGTCCTCACAGATCGAGACCCCCACCAGCGTCCCGTCCAGGTCCCAAGTCGCGTCCGGCCTGGTGCCGACGGAGAAGTACCGGTCCTCATCGAAAACGCCGTAGTTGGGCAAGAGCACCTTGTGATAGACACCGACGACCTTCCCATGCTGGAGAAGGGCCGCTGCATTGGCCACGGATCGTTCCTGGGAATCCGGGGCTCCCCGAACCACCGGGTCGGAGAAATCCACGAAACCGATCACGACGGCCATGCGGCCCGACCGCTCGGCGAGCCGATCACGGGCTTCGATTCCCGCCTTCACGAAGTCACGACGGAGCACCAAATCCTCCGGGGGGTACCCGTTGATGGCCAATTCAGGGAGCAAAAGGACGTCCGCACCCTGGCTCTCTGCCCACGTGATGACTTCAGCGATTCGCGCCTCGTTGCCTTCGAGGTCGCCGACCGTCAGATTGAGTTGTCCCCCG
The DNA here is from genome assembly GCA_036520635.1 of Acidimicrobiia bacterium. Classification (GTDB taxonomy): domain Bacteria; phylum Actinomycetota; class Acidimicrobiia; order Spongiisociales; family ZC4RG35; genus JALYNX01. Next base: position 1,420 of record DATDJH010000205.1, on the reverse strand, counting down.
GCGACCCGAACTGGCATACCGCCACGATACGCCTCCCCTTAGCCTGAGCCCTGTGACCGATCCGAGGAATGCGACGCCGGCAGCGCTGGCCGAGGAAAGATTGCGCGAGACGGTTCCCGACCCTGTGATTCGGCGTGAGCTCGCAGAGAGTGTCTCATCCGGACCGGACCCCTCGGGTGCCCTCGACCGCTTGCTCCCCATCCTCGAAGCCGACCCCGAACTGCCGGCTGACCCCGAAGCCCGACGACGCCTGACGGCCCTCGTCGGATCCAGTCGAGCTTTGAGCCGGAGTCTCTCCAGAAATCCGTGGTTGCTCCAAGAGGACAGCCAGGAGACCGTGACCCTGCAGCTGCATCACGCCCTGGCCACCATCGCCGGCGACGACCTGTCCGGAGCGATCGACCTGTCTGAGTCCGTGGCCCGCTATTCGGACGCGGTGGACCGAATCGTCTCGCACGCACTCGACCGGGCCCGTGTCGACATCGCCGAGAGGCATCCCATCGTCGAAGCCCTGCCCTTCGCCGTCATCGCCATGGGCAAGTGGGGAGCGCGCGAGTTGAATTACTCATCGGACGTCGACTTCGTCTTGATTCACGACAACGTCGAAAAGTCGGAGGTCGCAAGCCGATCAGCAGCCCTGGCCCTGGCGAGCCGGCTCGTGACCGTCCTCTCGACGCCGACGAGCGACGGAGCTGCTCTCGAGATCGACCTCGATCTGCGCCCGGAAGGCTCAATCGGGCCGCTCTCCCGCACATTGGAGAGTTACGCCCGCTACTACGAGCAATGGGGGGAGGCATGGGAGCTGCAGGCGCTGCTCAAGGCACGGTGGGCGTGTGGTGACCCGGACCTGGGAAGCCGATTCGTGGCCCTCACCGAGGAGGTGATCTGGGAACGCGGCCTGGATGTTGAGTCACTGCGCAGCATCCGTCGGATCAAGGAGCAGGTGGAACTGGGCGCCGACCAGGCCGACATCAAGAGATCGCGGGGTGGGATCCGGGATATCGAGTTCTCCGTCCAACTCCTGCAGCTGGTCCACGGTCGCTTCGATCCGGAGCTCAGGGCACCGGCAACTCTGGACGCATTGGAAAGCCTCCATCGCCACGGCTTCGTCTCAGATGAAGACCATGAAGGGCTCGCCGATGCCTACCGCTTCCTGAGGAATCTAGAGCACCGGATCCAACTCTGGGACCTTCGCCAGACCCATGAGCTACCCACCGACCCGATGGCCCGCGCCCGGATCGCACGTTCCCTCGGCTTCCAACGCGACCCGCAACGGGAATTGGAGGAACGTCTGCGCGAGGTCCGGTCAGTGGTTCGCGACGCCCATGAGCGTCTCTACTTCCGGCCGATCCTCGATGCACTCGTCGGCTCGCCAAGTGCCCGGCTCGGCGTCGAGCAAGCCGCGCTCCGACTCGAGGCC
>DATDJH010000204.1:0-4452 GCA_036520635.1 Acidimicrobiia bacterium | reverse complement strand
CGATTGGAGTCGCGGATCATCCCAGGAGCCAGAGGACCGCTTCCGGGAGGCACGAGCTCGTCACCAGTCGACATGTAGGCGACCCGGGGGCGGCGATAGACGACGGGGGCGGCGACGCCAATGGTTGCCAACACCCCGACGTGCATCGGGCTCAGCCTGGTACCGGCTTCGAACACGAGGCTTCCGAGGGCCACGTCACCTCCGGCCGCCCGCACCGATGTTCCAGTGTCAACCGCCGGGACGACGGTCACCCGATCTGTGCCACCGTCGGTGTCCTCGACCTTCACAATCGTGTCCGCGCCTTCGGGCATGGGTGCGCCGGTCATGATCTTCAACGCCTGGCCCGGACCGACCCGGCTCTCTGCGACGAAGCCCGCGGCGAGATCTCCGAGGACATCGAGCACCGCACCTGGCCTAGCCACGTCGGCGCCGAGCACCGCGTAACCGTCCATGGCCGAATTGTGAAACGGGGGAACGCTCTCAGTGGCGGTCACGTCTGTGGCGAGGACCCGACCCGACGCTTCCCAGATCGAGACCGCTTCGCTCTCCAGTGCCTCAGTCGAGCGCAAGACCTCGGAGCGGGCCTCCTCGAGTGGTCTCACGTCCCGGGCCGACCCTCCAGCCAGGTCGTGAACTCCTCGCCGAATTGCTCCTTTCCGAGCACCACCGAGGCCTCGAGAAGTCCGAGCGGAGTGCCCACGTCGAGGAGGTCGAGCGCCGCGACGAAACCTCGCAACCTCCCGGCCTTACCCAATCCGTCGATCGCATCGGTCAGCTGGATCTCGCCCCCGGTCCCGGGGGCTGTCTTGTCGAGGAGACCGAAGACTTCCGGGGTGAACAGGTAGCGGCCCACCATCCCCAGCCGGGAAGGCGCCTCCTCGATCCCGGGCTTCTCGACCGCTCCCCCGAGCATGAGGTAGCTCTCCTCAACCGGGGATGAGGGCACCACCACGCCGTATTTCGAGAGAAACTCGTCGTCGAGCTCGCGGAGGCAGACCACCGACACCGTTCCGTCGTTGCTTCCAGCCGCCAGGGACGCCAGAACGTCCACACCGGGACGCACGATGTTGTCCGCGAGAAGGACGAAGAAGGGTCGGTCCCCAACCACGTCGGCCGCCTCGTTCACCGCATGCCCCAGACCCAACGGCTCCTCCTGGACCACGGGGCGAAGGTGAATCTCCTCTAGACCGGGGAGTGGCCCTTCGAGACTGAAATGCTGGGCGACGAGATGGCCAACGTCGAGGTCGACGATCACCACCGCCTCCTTTGCCCCAGCGCGCGCCGCCTCCTCGACTGCGTATTGGATCGCCGGGCGGTCGACCACCGTCAGCAGCGCCTTTGGCACCACCCTGGTGGCTGGGCGCATCCGGGTCCCCCGTCCCGCCGCAGGGATCACCGCAACATCAATGTTCACGTAGTCACCTTGTGCTCTCTGCCGGAAACCATGCGTTGGATGTTCCCTCGATGCCTCCAGACGATCAGGGCAATGATCAGGGCCACCCAGACCAGTGACATGCCGGGCACCCCCTGCCAGATCAGTATCGGGATCGTTACCACCATGATCACCAGAGAAGCTATCGACGCCGTCTTGGTCAGCTTCACGATGATCCCCCAAAGTGCCAGCTCGATCACCGCGGCCACCGGCACGGTGAACAAGAGAACACCGGCGCCGGTAGCCACCCCTTTGCCGCCCTTGAACTTGTGGAAGATCGGATAGCAGTGGCCGACGACAGCCGCGAAGCCTGCGGCAAACGCCCAGGGCCCCATCGGGTTGGCAACTCCCGACGCAATCATCCCCATCGCTGCTCCGACCGTGCCTTTGAGCATGTCCCCGATCAGCACCATCGCTGCCGGAAGCCGGCCGACGGTGCGGAGCACATTCGAGGTCCCCGGGTTGCCGCTCCCGGCCTCGTGGATGTCGACGCCATGCATCCGGGCAACTATCACCGCGAAGTCAATGCTTCCCACGACATAGGCCGCCATCAGGGCCAGAGGGATCGCAAGACCGGGTGTCATCGGGGCGATCATATTGCCGGGGTCGGAATGGAAGTGAACGGTTGGCGGTTGTACGATCGCGACCCACCCCTCTCCAGCGGTCAGATTTCGATGCCTACCTACGAATACGTCTGCAAGTCGTGCGGCGCCACGGTCGAAAAGGTCCAGTCCTTCTCGGACAAGCCCCTGCGCCGACACGAGACCTGTGGCGGCGACCTCCAGAAGGTCTTCCATGCGCGCGGGATCGTCTTCAAGGGCCCCGGCTTCTACACCACCGATGCTCGCGCCTCTTCGAATACCTCGAAGAACAGCGAAGGCTCCAAGGCCAAGGAGACATCCAAGGCCAGCAAGGATGGTTCCGGGTCCTCTTCCAAGGAACCTTCCAAGTCTTCTTCAAAAGAGCCCTCGAAGTCGTCCGTGGACTCGCCCACCCCTTCTTCCTCCAGCGACTGAACAGCCGTCCCTCTTCCGGCGGCCAGCCGGCACCCGTACCTTCAAAGGGTGCTCTGGTTGCAGACACCGCCATGGGGACGCTGGTTAGCAGCAGGTCTCATCGTCCTCGGATCCTTGTGGGTCGAACTCAGACCCGCGCCATCAGTTGAACATCCATTTGCGTCGGAAGAGATCCTCGCCGGGGCTGAGATCGGCGATTGGAACATCGTCCTGCGGCGGGTGCCGGCGGGATTGTTCGAGGCCGTGGCTCCCGGCGGGAGGGCGTTGACCAATATCGCTCCCGGGGAGCCTCTTCTCGCTTCGACGGTCGGAGAGCACGATCAGACGACGCCGGCCGGATGGTGGAGCATCGAGATGACACTGCCCATCTCGGCACGCCCCGGAGATCAGGCGCAGATCGTCCTCCTCGATGCGGGGTCCACCGTGCCTGCAGTGGTGGTGGCAGCGGTCGCCGACGACCCTTTGGGCTCCGGTCTCGGCATAGTCGCGGTCCCGGGAGACCAGGCCGCCGATGTGGCGGCGGCCGCGGTGGAGGGCAGGGCCGCGATCATGATTGCGACCGGGTGAGGGTTACCGTGCCGCCGTGCTTGCCGTCGTCATATGGGGAGTGATCCAGGGGATCACCGAATTCCTCCCGGTCTCCTCGGATGGTCACCTGGTGGTGATACCTGCCCTCCTCAACGAGATGGGGCTCGATGTGCAACCTCCCACGTTGGCCTCGACCGCCATCCTCCATCTGGGGACCCTGGTGGCGATGTTCGTCTACTTCCGCCACGATCTGGCGCGGGTCATCCGCTTCCGGACCGACCCCGAAGGGCGAAAGATCGCGTTGCTGGTGGCAATCGGGACCATCCCGGCCGTGATCTTCGGACTGCCTCTCGAAGGCGAGCTGAATGCGTTCTCGACGACGATTTCCAATGTCGGATGGGCTCTGATCGGAAACGGGGTGATCCTGTATCTCGGCTCCCGGCTGGCCTTCGGCACCCGTCGCATCATGGATATGAAGATCCCCGACTCGATCCTCATCGGACTCGCCCAGGCGATGGCCTTGATCCCCGGGATATCGAGATCGGGCACAACGATCTCGGTCGGCAGTGCCCGCCACATCGAGCCGACAGAGGCCGCCCGATACTCCTTCCTGCTCGGGATTCCTGCGGTCACCGGCGCCGGACTGCTCGAGCTCTATAGGGTGTCGGGCTCTGGGACTTTCGATCCGATCCTGATCGTCGGTGTGATCGTGGCCGGGATCACCGGGTATCTGGCGATCGGCTGGCTGATGGCATCTCTGAAAAGGGTCGGGCTGCTTCCCTTTGCCATCTACTGCGTGGCCCTGGGTGCGCTGACGGTCGTCGTTTTCTAGCCGACCCTGGAGCGGCGGCCCCGGCGTCCTACAAAACCACATCCAACCCGAGGTGTACCCCTGGCTCGAGGTCATGGACCTTGCGGATCGCCAACAATGCACCAGCGGCGAAGGCCCCGTACTCGGTCGACAGATGCTCGATGGAAAGCACCTCACCCGTGTTGGACAAAGCCACCTCCTGTTGGGAGATGAGCCCGGGAAGTCTCATCGCATGGACACGGACTCCCTCCACCAAGGCCCCTCGAGCTCCGTCAACCAGCTCCTCAGACCCTTCGGCGGAACGGCCCCCTGCGGCGGACACCCCGATCGCGGTAGCCAGTGAGGTGCCTGAGGGTGCGTCGGGCTTGGTCGAAGAGTGCCTCTCCACGATCTCCACGAACTCGAAGTACGGCGCCGCTTGCGCGGCGAATCTCATCATCAGGACCGCCCCGATCGCGAAGTTGGGAACGACCAGACAGGCCGGGCCATCCGATCCCCAGGACTCCCGAAGCTGAGCGAGGCGCTCCGGGGTGAAGCCGGAGGTCCCGACCACGGCCGCCAGGCCGTTGGCTTGCCAGTGACCGAGGTTTTCTAAGACGACATCGTTGTGTGCGGTCTCCACGACGACATCACCGGTCATGGCGTCGTGATCCCCGCTCACTGTC
>DATDJH010000203.1:0-4946 GCA_036520635.1 Acidimicrobiia bacterium | reverse complement strand
GAGTTGTGAAGGGTCATCGCCACGGACTCGAGATCATCGTGGATGATGAAGACGGGAAGGGCTGCTTCATACGACTCAAGCGCCTGCCCGAAGTCACCCATCCGACTCAACACTGTCCCGCGCTGAAACTCGACCTCAGCTGCAAGCAAGCCATCAGATCCGCGGGAAGCCTGCCTCAAGATGTCCAGTGCAGCTTCGTTATCGCCCTCAATTGCCAGAGATCCAGCCAGGGTCAGCCAGCTGTTTATCACCAGGTCATGCTCTCCCGCGGCCTCGGCCTCGAGCAAGGAAAGCCTGGCATACGAGATCGATTGGGTGTTGTCCGCCGCCCATCGGGCCGCGATCGCCAACGCTCGTAGCACCACAGACCGGTTGCCTCGATCCGAAGGGTCCAAGCGCGCCAGAAGCCGATCACCGTCATCGAGAGCTTCTCTCGGCTTGTCCCTGGCGAGCGCGAGAAGGGCATCGAGGTCCTGCTCAATATCAGTGGCCGCGAGGTCCCGCACACCTCTATGTTGATGGGTAGGTTTCAAGGTTCGTGGGGACTCAGGGGTTGGGCCTCTGTGTTTCTCGGGCAAACGCTACAGGGAGGTTGAGATGCGCACTCGAGTCGCAGTCCTTGGGCTGGTGGCGCTCACCCTGACGGGGTGCAACGAGACCGGCGGCACAACAACAACAAGCAGCATCGGGGTGACCACGACCACGACGACCGAATCGGCCACAACCTCGACCGCTGGATCGGGCATCGACCCCGTGGATTCTGATTGGGCGTGCTACTACGTGCCGGAAGTGGTGGCGATACCGATACCGGATGCTGTGGACCGGACCACATTCGTGACCGACATCCTTGCCCTCCTCAACAGTTCAGGGATTACTGCAGAAGAGATCTTCGCTGACAACGAACTCCTTCTCGGTGGCGGAGAGACTCCGGCTGATCTCGCAGCCATCTCAACTCAGATCGAGCCAGTGTTGACGTTGATCAAAGTCTCCAACAATGACCCGGCCGAAGTCTCGGTGTTCCTAAACCAGCAGGACCCGACTATCGGTGCTTCGCCGATTCATGCCGTCGCGCCGGCGTCCCACTGGGTCTTCAAACCCGGCACTGATCCGGTGCCCATCGACAACGTCGAGTTGGATCCGGTCGACGACGCCGACGAGACAATGCCGTATGTGGGAGTGATAGATACGGGTTTCGTCCAGGAGACCGCCTCCTGGGCCGAGTCGCCAAACGTTCGATATGACGAGTTCGACATCGAACCGGACCCCGGTTTGGCCAGTCACGGGACCTTCATTACTGGCCTGATTCGTCAGATATCTCCCCAAAATCCGGTCTCGGTGGCGCGGGTGCCACTCCGTAACCCGGATCTGATTACAACCACGAACGAGAGCCCACCGAGCGGTGTCGCACTGTCCGACGAGCTCTTCGTATTCGAGGCTGTGATACGCATGATCAATCGCCACGCCTCGGATGGGACTGAGGTTGCGGCTCTCAATCTGTCGCTCGGCACGTACACGTGCGACCCGGACGGAGACGACCTGCTGGTCGTCCTGGCGGAAGCGATGGAGATGTGGGAGGGCGCATTCCCCGGATCCACGATCTTTGCGGCCGGTGGTAATGAAGAGCATATTCAGCCCTTCTGGCCAGGCGCTTTGAACGATGTCAGGGCTGTGGCGGCGGCCAATCTGAATGGCGAACAGGTGGTGTGGGAGAACAAGGACGAGGTTGTCTACCCCGGGCGGCGATGGATCAATGACGTGGCACCGGGCTCGAACCTGGTGAGCCTCGCCGGCGCAGGCAACACCCAGTTCGTCAGCTGGAGTGGCTCCTCCTTCGCGACCGCCGTGGCATCTGCCCTATTTGCTCGCGGCGAAGATCCAATCGCTGACCCGACTGGTTTGACATGGTGGCTCGACGCGCCGGTCAACTACGACAACATCACCGGACTCACCTACACCCAGAGCCCAGATCCTTCGGAGCCCGTGATCCACGTCGAGTCGCCCGGTTCCGCTGTCACCGTGCCCACCACTCCCTGAATCTCACACGCTTCGGTTAGACCTTCAACGCCTTGTCGAAGACGAGGCGCACCACGCTGACGATCAGCGCCCCGAGGAAGGTGGCCCACCAGAACCCAGTCGAGGTGAGCCCGAGGTCGAGTCGCTCAGGCGCGGATAGCCAGATCACCAGCTGAAGGGCGAGGGCGTTGGTGATCAGCATGAAGAGCCCAAGCGTGAGGATGACGATCGGCAGGCTCAACAGATTCATGATCGGCTTGACCACCGCGTTCACTACCCAGAACAGGACCGTGACGCCTAAATACGCCCACACCGAGCCGGTGAAATCGAGACCGCTGACCAGGCTCACCGCTATCCAAAGGGAAAGCCCAGTGACCAGCAGGCTGAGCAGATGTTTCATCGGTCAGGCAGGTCAGTCCTGCTCGCGCTGCCGGGCACGATGTGCGGCGACGTTTTCCCGGGTCGTGCATTTGCCCGAGCAATGAAGCCGCGAGTGGTTACGCGAAGTGTCAACAAAGACGTCGTCACACGTCCCGGATGCGCAGGTGCCAAACCGCTCGAACCCGCCTTCGATCATCGCCACCGTCAGACCCATCGCCGTGATCGCCCCCAGCCAGCGAGCCGGGCTCCCATCCTCGGATTCGAAATGAAGGTGAGGGCCAATTCCGTGGACGCTCAGCCTGGGCACCGCGTGCACATCTGAGAGGATTCCGTTGAGCACGGCGGCGGCGACAGCCTGATCGTCGGTCTCGAACACATCGCGGAGCCGTGAGCGGAGAGCACGGACCTCGTGGAGGTCGCGCTCGGTCGGCTCCCAGCCTGGGCGACACCAGTCTTCGCTGTCGTAAGCCTCGATGAAGGTGGCGACATCGCCTGGCGCCGCCATCTTCTCCTCGCCGCTGGCGGCGTCGAGTGTGTTCACCAGATCCACCGCCATGTCGACGGGTTGCCCGCTGTAATGCGAAAAATCCATTTGAGCCCTTACTCCTTCAAGTATAGTGTAAGGTACGAACTCAGTATAGCCCGCTACATCCGAGACCGATAGAACGACATGGCCGAGTCAGCGCTCACCACATCCTCACCCAAGCCATCCCGGGGCAAGATCGCGGCCGCCCTGGTCGCCGTGTACTTCATCTGGGGATCGACCTATCTCGGTCTGAAGTTCGGCCTCGAAGGGTTTCCACCGTTCCTCCTCAACGGGATCCGATTCGTCATCGCCGGCAGCATCATGTTCCTCGTCCTCCGAATCCGTGGCCACGGCTCCCCCACCCCCCGCCAGTGGCGGAATCTCGTCCTCATGGGGATTCCGCTGTTCGTGGGCGGGCTCAGTCTGGTGACGGTTGCCGAGAGCCTCGGTGTCGGTTCCGGCCTCACTGCCACCGCGATCGCCATGACGCCGGTGTGGGCTGCACTGTGGAGCGGTTTGTTCGGGAAATGGCCGGTTCGCCGTGAGTGGATCGGGCTGATCGTCGGCCTCCTGGGTGTTCTCGTCCTCGCCCAGGAGGGCGACTTCCGTGCCAGCGCCGTCGGCACCCTGCTGGTGATTCTGTCGCCCATCTTCTGGTCGTTTGGCTCGATCTGGGGTCCGCGACTCGATCTGCCCGATGGCCTGATGGCGCCCGCCGCCCAACTCTTCTCCGGCGGGTTCCTTCTACTGCTCATCGGACTGGTTCGAGGTGAACGGATCGTTGAAGCACCCCCGACCGCAGCCTGGCTCGCCCTCGCCTACCTGATCGTTTTCGGCTCGATCATTGCCTACACCTCGTTCTTCTATCTGATCCGAACAGTGCGACCGGCGTTGGCTCTCAGCTACCCGTATGTGAACCCGATGGTCGCGGTTGCTCTTGGTGTGACACTCGGCGGAGAATTCGTGACGGGGCCCATCTTCATCGCCCTGCCTTTGATCCTCGCCAGCGTCGGGTTGGTCGCCACCGCACGGCGCGACACCTCTGTGGCCGCCACCAGGCCCCAGCCGAACACACCCGTGGAAGAAGCCGCCTGATCGATTAACGACGCGTGATGTCGTAATGCAGCGTCATGAAACCGACGTTGCCCAGACTGAATCGATGTTCGGTTTTGAAAGCATCACCTTCGACGAAGACATCGATTTCCTCACCAAAGGCAGCAAGTTGCAGCGTGGTAAGCAAGCCACCCTCGTCGACGAATGACAGGTAGTGGCCGGGCAAGGCCCGATCGGTGTGCGACCGGAGCAACAAGCCATCACCTCGGTTGTTGAACGGCTGAAGAGTTGCGCTGAAATTGCCGGACGGGAGTGGGAACCCGACAGCCACGTATGCCATGTCCTCGACATGGATCACCGTGTAGATCCCGACGTAGATCGGCTCGCCGTCTTCGTAAGCCCGAATCCAGGCCCGAAAGTCGGCGGTCCCGTCGTTGTCGACATCGATGGTGTCGATCCAGGAGATGACCCCCCGCTGCACCTCCTCGATCTCGAACGGGGCGTTTGCCTGACCGAGGGGCTTGGCCACGGTCGCCCGATAGATCCGATAGGGCAGACGCATCCAGGGTTTCCACTCGGGGACGATCGACAACTTGAAGCGACTGGTGTGCTCGTAGAACTCATGGATCAATGGGTGGACGATGGTCGGGTCGAAGGTTGGCCCTGCTAGCTCGTCGAAGTCGCTGACGATCCCCACATCGGCAGGGCTGTGCGCGAAATGCGCGCCCGATGAGCGGGCATAGCGCTCGAGGTAGTCGACGCCCACATGCTTCGTCGCCTCGGAGAAAGGAACCACAAACGGAAGGTCAGCCTCCGGGGCTCGCTCCCCCATGACCCGGAGCTGTTCCTTTCCCCGCCAGAGAAAGGCGGCGAGCGTGCGATAGGTGACCACGGTCAAAGCGCTGGCAACCGGCCAGCCAATGTCAGGACTCACCAGGTAAAGGGTGAAACCGATCACGGCCCCCACCACCAG
>DATDJH010000202.1:0-2511 GCA_036520635.1 Acidimicrobiia bacterium | reverse complement strand
GGGCATAGACATCAACCCCGTGCAGTGTCTGGTGAAGGATTTCAAGCCCCCCCATCATTCCGGCAAGTGAGGCCGCGGAATTGCGGCGAACCCACCAGTTCTCGTCCTCGAGCCCGGCGCGCAAGGCCGGATTGGCCATCGGATCGCCGATCTCGCCCAGTGAATGTGCGGCCTTGGCCCGAAGTCTCCAATCATCGGAGTTGAGATGTCCCACGAGAGGGTTGACCGCCAGCGGGCCTCCGATGTAACCGAGGGCATCGATCGCTGCGATCTTGAGCTCGGAGCCCTCGAAATCGTCGAGAAGGTCGGTGAGAGCAGGTCCCACCTCACCATCTCCGATGGTTCCCAGAACCCGGATCGCCTCCACCACCGCTTCGTCCTCGTCGTGGTCATGGTTGACCCGGATGTAGGCGAGCAACGACCAGACCGCCCCGGAGCCGAAGCCGACGAGAGTGTCGGCGAAACGACTTCGGACCCATGGCGACTCCTTGCCGAAGCGGTGGATGATCTCGTCGATGGCGGGCGTGTAATGCATTCGTCCCAGCCCGCGGGCGCACTGAATGCGGATCTCTGGCTCCCGATCATTGAGAAACTCGAGGAGGACCGGTGCCGAAGAGTCGTCGCCCATCTCGGCGAGGGAGACTGCGGCTCGCAGCCGCCGACCTAAGGGAAAGCGACTGCGGAGACGTGCCGCCTGCCGCTTCACGAGCCCGTATCTGTCGATGATCCCGGCCAGGGTGTCGATCTCGGGGCCTGCCATTGTGTTGCGGAGGTCGATGACAGCGTCCAAGAACGCCGCGTCATTCACGACTTTCGGGTCGATGTAGTCGGTGTGGAGGGGAAACGACATGCGGCGGCTCAACACCCCCAGGTAGGCACTCCGCCTCTGGTCGTGTCGTTCCATGCGCCGCCGATGCACCGACTTCAACGTGATCAAGCCCAAGAGCAGCACCGCGTCCACGACGAAGACGATCCCGACCGCGAGAAGTGCGATCTGGCTTCCGTTCATGAGATCTCACAGGTTCCATCGGTCGATTCGACCGGCCAGTTGACCGCGATGGTCAGTCGCGGAGCCTCTGTCGGATCCTCGCCATCAACTCGGGGAGTCGAAATGGCTTGCGAACGAAGTCGACTGCGCCCAGATCGAGGCTGTCGACAATTGTTCGCTCGTCATCGACGCCGGAGAGCATGATCACCGGGATCTCGTACCCGTCGGCCTGCCAGCGGGCGATCACCTCGATCCCGAGCAGTCCAGGCATGAGGTGGTCGAGCAGGGCGAGGTCATAGGAACCGGTCTTTCCCATTTCGTAGGCGTCGTCGCCATTCTTGGCAATGGCGACCTCGTAGCCAGCCATTTCGAGGGCAGTGACGAGAAGCGTGGTGACCGCCTCCGAGTCATCGGCGACCAGGACCTTCTTGCCTCCGCTCATCAATCTCTCAAGTCATAGATGGTGCGCCTCTGACGAAGCGCAATGTGACGGTACCCACGCCAGGCCTGATTCGCCTTCTATCCCCACAATCAGATTTCAGATGTAAGACTCTTGCTCGAGATGGGACTCCTCCCCGAGCACGAGCTACGCCGACTCCAGGCAATCACCAGCCTCGATCGAGACCTGGACAGTCTCATCGCGAGGCGGTTGGCGGGAGAGCCGTTGCAATACATCGAGGGCACGGCGCCGTTCGCATCGCTCGACCTCGTCGTGGATGAACGTGTCCTGATCCCGAGGCCGGAAACCGAGGGCCTTTTCGAGATCGCCACCCGCATGGTGCGCACCCCGGAAGTGATCGTCGACTTGTGCACGGGCTCCGGCGCCCTCGCCCTGGCTCTGAAGAAGACCTTTCCGGGGGCGGCGGTGTTTGCAACGGACATCTCGCCTGATGCTGTCGAGGTCGCCACTGTGAACCGGTTTCGAACCGGGCTCCAGGTCTATATCGCTGAGGGAGATCTCTTCGACCCACTACCCGCGGCCATCATCGGCACCGTCGACCTGATCGTGGCCAACCCTCCATATGTTGCAGAAGTCGACTTCAACGGGCTCCCCCGTGACGTGCAGAAGGAGCCGAGGATCGCCCTCGTCTCCGGGTCTTCGGGTCTGGAGGTCATTCAAAGGATCGGGGCGGTCGCCGCCCAATGGCTGCGACCGGGGGGCGTCTTCGTCTGTGAGATAGGGGAGACCCAAGGAGTTTCCGCCGCCAGTTCGTTGTTGGACCTCCCCGGTGTGGTTCGCCAGGACCTGGCAGGTCGCGACCGGTATCTCGTCGCAGTCAAGCCGTGACCATCGACGCCGCGGTTGAGGCGGTCCGGGCAGGCGCCGTCGTGGGCCTTCCGACCGATACCGTTTATGGAATCGGTGTCGATCCGCTCAACGGTTCGGCCGTCGGCCGCCTGTTCGACCTCAAGGGAAGGCCCGAGCACAAGCCGATCGGCCTCCTGGTGGCGTCAATCGAACAGGCGAGGATGATTGGCGAGATCGAGGGTCTGGCCGCCGAGCTCGCCACGGCCTACTGGCC
>DATDJH010000201.1:0-8095 GCA_036520635.1 Acidimicrobiia bacterium | reverse complement strand
GGCCGCGGCTCGCGAAGTATCGAAGTGGATACCGACATCAACAACGAACAACTGGTCTTTGGTCTTCTCCTCGGGAAGGGCGCCGTGGCGGGCCCAAACTTCGATCCCGGTGAGATCGATGCGATCGGTCACGAATCGGCGGTTGCGGGGATGAGCGAACGGCCTTCAGGGCCGAGAGCCCTTCCCAAGATCTGTTGGATCACCGCCAAAGCCAGGATTGGGTCCTTGACGAGGCCCGAGACCACGAGATACCCACCGAGCAGGCCGCCGACGGTGTCATCGATTGTCTCGCGATGGACCAGGACGCGGGCGCGATTGCGGGTCATCGCCTTGGAGAGGGTGGCGAAGAAGGCTTCGATCTCGGCTGCCTCGAAAGTCGGGGCCACAGGGACCGAGTAGGTGGCCATCCCCGCTTCCTTGTAGGCGAGCAGGTTTTGATTTCCGGGAAGCATTGAAACGACAGAGTTGATACCGGCCTCTTCGACCAGCCACGTGATCTCTTCCTCCCGCCTGACGCGTCGGTGCTGGAAACCGGAGCCTCCCACCCGTTCCGACACGGCAAGACGATCGGTGATGACCCACGTGAATCCACGTGGTTTCAGTCCGGCGACCATTCTTCCCATAGCTCTGGGGCCACGATAGTGGCGGCTGTCACCAGCGCTGCCCTTGACGAAGAAACATCGTGGACTCGAAAAATCCTTGCTCCTCGCTCGTATCCGAGGGCCGTCGTGACGGCAGTCACGCCATCCCTGTCGGACGGGTTCTCGATGCCGGTGATCTTGCCGAGAAAGGACTTCCTCGAGGCTCCCAGCACCAACGGGTAGCCAAGGGCGGCGAGATCGGGCAGCCCGGCAAGCAATTGGAGGTTGTGCTCGACGGTCTTGCCGAACCCGATCCCGGGATCGACGGCAATCGCTTCCCGGTTGACGCCAAGGCCAACGAGCGATGAGGCTCGTTCGGCGAGAAAGCCAGCCACCTCGGTGACGACGTCCTCGTATTGAGGATCCTCCTGCATGTCCCTCGGAGAACCCTTCATATGCATCAGGACCACCCCAACCCCCGTGTCGGCCACCAACTCCGCCATGCTCGGAGCGGAACAGGCAGTGACATCGTTGAGTATCACGGCCCCGGCCTCGATGGCGGCACTTGCCACCTCCGGCTTCGAAGTGTCGATCGAAATCAGCAGACCTCGGCCGGCGAGCTCCTCCACAACCGGGATGACCCTTTCCAATTCCTCCTCAACAGTCACCGATAGGGCTCCGGGCCGGGTCGACTCTCCCCCGACGTCGACGATCCGTGCACCGGCATCGCTCATCGCGATCCCTGCTGCGACCGCATCGGAGGCCGTGGCGTGCATCCCTCCATCGGAAAATGAGTCGGGGGTGACATTGAGAACTCCCATCAGGACGCCACGGGACACGTCGAGCAAGTCGTCACCCAGTTGCCAGTATTGGCTCACCTGCTCAGTCTCCTCTGAAAGCAAAACGTAGAACGTATGACGGCGAGCGAAGCGAGCTAGCGGGTGGTGCCGAAGAGCAGCGACATCGCCTCGGCGCGGGTGGCGGGGTTGGTATGCATGATCCCCCGCACGGCCGACGTCACCGTCTTGGCTCCCGGCTTTCTCACCCCGCGCATCGACATGCAGAGATGCTCGGCCTCGATCACAACCATCACCCCGAGCGGATCGAGACGCTCGGCCAGAGCATCGGCCACCTGGGCGGTCAGACGCTCCTGCATCTGAGGGCGGCGGGCATATCCCTCGACCAAACGAGCCAGTTTGGAAAGCCCGGTCACCCGGCCCTTGGGCATGTAGGCGACATGCGCCTGACCGTGGAACGGCACGAGATGATGCTCACACATCGAGTAGAACGGGATCTCCCGAACCATGACGATCTCCTGGTAGCGCTCCTCGCCGAAGAAGGCGTCGATCTCGTCTCCCGGATCGCGATGGAGACCGTCGAACACTTCGAGATAGAACCGGGCCACCCGCTCCGGGGTCTCGATGAGACCTTCACGCTCGGGATCCTCCCCCAGGGCCTCAAGGATCTCGCGGACCGCCTTTTCGATTCGTCCCTGGTCGATCTCTTTCATCCCTGGTGAAAATAGGCGCTCTGAGCCACATATTCCCAAAGCAACGAGATCAGACTTGACAACGACGTCATGGTGACATTACCTTGACATCACTACGACATCACATGGATGTCATAACCGAGGAGATTTCCGATGTTTTGGATCAGAAGCGCAGACAGTCTGGAAAGCGAGCTCTCCGACCGGGTCCGGCGAACCACGAGACGGCGCTGATGCATCTCGACCACGTGTTCATCGAGATCGAGAACGCCGTCGACAACCAGGTGAGGATCGGCTCCCCCGAGTTGGCCGAGGTCGCCACCGAGCTGATGACGGCGTTGCGGCCTACCTTCGAGCGGGCGATGCTTGGTGTCATCCAGGAGGCCGCGGCGGAGATGTCGGCCCAACTGGTCGGCCAGAGTGTCGAGGTTCGACTGAGCGAAGGGGAACCAAGCCTGGTACTCACCGAGAACCGGAAGACGCCGACCAACGACCCCGAGGAGCTCGAAGCGAGGGTCACGGTCCGACTGCCGAGCTCATTGAAATCTCTCATCGAAGAGTCCGCTACCTCGACCGGTGATTCGATGAACGGCTGGGTCGTAGACGCACTGCGCACCCGTGCCGGGAGAAAGGCGCGGGGCACCCATGTCGAGGAGACCTTCGAACTGTGACCGAGCAGACATTTGATGTGGGTGACTCCCCCCGTTTCGTAGCCTCGATCAGTTCGGGATCCGTCGAAGTCGTCGAGAGCCCGGCCGGCGTCATCAGTCTCCGAATCGAAAGCTCGCGGGAGGCAGAGTTCGAAGTGAGCCACTCTGGCGACACCGTCACCGTGCGCCGGCCGCCCAATGGTGGCGGCTGGAGTCGGCGCGAAGCACATACTCGACTCCGCGTGGCAGTCCCGATCGGCAGCACTGTCAGGATTTCATGCTCCTCAGCCGACGTCACCACCGAAGTTCGACTCAACGAGGCCTACATCGACACCGCATCTGGTGATGTCGCAATTTGGGAAGTCAAAAACGCCAAGGTGAAGACCGCCAGCGGCGAGGTGGCCATCGGAACCGCCACCGGTGATGTCAGTCTGAGGACTGCGTCTGGCGACGTGAAGGTCGGCGATGCGACGGGACGGGTCGAGATCAGCACCGCCTCCGGATCCGTCGACCTCGGCACGACCCGAGGAGACGTGACCTCGTCAACCGCCTCAGGAGATCTCGACATAGAGCGCTATGAAGGCAGCGACCTCGACCTCAAATCGGCATCCGGAAGCATTCGGATAGGCCTCCCGGCGGGGACCAAGGTCGCGTTGGACGCAAATTCGATGTCGGGTCGGATCCGACTTCCGGAGCGCACTCCCTCAGGAATCAGCCGTGCGGATCGACATCAGGTGAGAGCCAGGCTGCGAACGATCTCAGGTGATATCGAACTCGTGCGGCTGGGTTAGGCGCCGGCGTCGGCGGGACGGCCCTTAGGCCGCAGACTCCTCTTGAGGCGGAGCGACTCGGTGACCGGTTCTTCTTCCTCCTCGGCAACCTTTTCGGCCGCGGCGATCTGCTCCCGGGGCTGGGGCGTCACCGGGTTGTCCGGGTACTTGATCCGCATCGCGCCTTCGGCCGTGTGCTCCCACTTCGGGACGTCATTGAAGAGCTTCGCAACGTCGTCCTGGCCGACTGTCTCGGTCTCCAAGAGTTGCTCCACCATTCGCTCCATCGCGTCACGATGTCGATGGAGCACCTCACGGGCCTCCTCGTGGGCTGCGGTGATCAGCTTGCGAACCTCTTCATCAACCTTGGCCGCGACATCGTCCGAGTAGTCCTGCTGACGGGAGTAGTCCCGACCGAGGAAAACCTCACCGTTGGGCTTGCCGTACTGCATGGGGCCCAAAGTCTCACTCATGCCGTATTCCATCACCATGCGGCGGGCGATCGCAGTTGCCTTCTCGATATCGTTGGCGGCGCCGGTGGTGGGGTCGGCGAAGATGATCTCTTCTGCGGTGCGGCCACCCAGCAGCATTGCCAACTGGTCCACCAGCTCCGACCTTCGCACCAAGTACTTGTCGTGCGTGGGAAGGGCCAGCGTGTGCCCCAATGATCGCCCGCGGGCCACGATCGTCACCTTGTGCACCGGGTCGGAGTTGGGCATCGCATACCCGACCAGGGCGTGACCGGTCTCGTGGTAGGCGATGAGTTTGCGCTCCTCGTCGCTCATCACCTTGGTCTTGCGCTCGGGGCCGGCGATGACACGGTCAATCGCCTCCTCGAGCTCGAGCATCGAGACTTCTTTCTTGTGACGCCGGGCAGTCAGCAAAGCGGCCTCGTTGATCAGGTTGGCGAGATCAGCTCCAGTGAATCCGGGGGTGCGCCGGGCCAGGACCTCGAGATCGATCTCCTTGGCCAGGGGCTTGCCTTTCGAATGGACCTCGAGGATCGCCTTGCGCCCCTCGATGTCGGGAGCGTCAACCACGATCTGACGGTCGAAGCGCCCGGGCCGGAGCAAAGCAGGGTCGAGGATGTCGGGGCGGTTGGTAGCCGCCATGACGATCACTCCGGTGTTTCCCTCGAAGCCGTCGAGCTCGACCAGCAGCTGGTTGAGGGTCTGCTCCCGCTCGTCATGGCCACCACCCAGACCCGCGCCGCGATGACGTCCCACTGCGTCGATCTCGTCGATGAACACGATCGCCGGGGAGCTCGCCTTGGCCTGCTCGAAGAGGTCTCTCACCCTGGCAGCGCCGACACCGACGAACATTTCAACGAAGTCCGATCCAGAGATCGAGAGGAATGGGACCCCGGCCTCACCCGCGACCGCCCTGGCGAGCAGCGTCTTGCCGGTGCCGGGAGGGCCGAAGAGGAGGACGCCCTTTGGGATCTTGGCCCCAATCTGGCGATACCGATCGGGGTTGGCCAGGAAGTCTTTGATCTCCTCGAGTTCCTCCTTGGCCTCCTCGAGGCCGGCAACATCGTCGAAGGTGACCTTCGGCTGTCCCTTGCCAACGAGCTTGGCCCGGGACTTGCCGAATTGCATGACCCGGTTCCCGCCGCCTTGCATCTGCATGAAGATGAACACCATGAAGCCGAGCAGGAACAGCCACGGCAGGAAGCTGATAAGCAGCTCCCAGAACGTGGGCGGCTCCGGATCGGCGCTGACGTCCACGCCGGTGGCGAGTATCGCTTCGGTGATCTGGCCCTCAGACCCTTCGGGGTAACTGGCCACAAAGTCCCAGGTGTCTTCGGTGTCGGTACCCGGTTCGACCCGACCCTGCACCTGGTTGGAGCGGGCCAAAACTTGCACCTCGGTGAAGGTCCCGGCGTCCACTTTCTCCATGAACTGAGAGAGGGTCACCTCCTCAGGCCCCGAGACCTGGTCGAACCACCACTGGGCAAGGACAGCCAACAGGATGATCGACAACCCGTAGACCACCAGCGTGCGCAGAGTTCGGTTCACAAAGACCTCAATTTCAGAAAGGGAGCTCTCGAACCCTCAATGTTACGGGACCACGCCGAATAGTCGAACCCTCTCTCATTCGCCGCCCATGACCCCGACGTAGGGGAGATTGCGGTACTTGCCCGCGTAATCCAATCCATACCCGACGACGAACTCGGGCCCGATGGGGAACCCGACGTACTTGACCCCGATCGGAACCCTCTGGATCCCCTCTTTCAGGAGCAAGGTCGCCACCTCCAGCGAAGCGGGTTTGCGGACATTGAGGCTCTTCATCAGATAGTTCAGCGTCAACCCGGAATCGATGATGTCCTCGACAATGAGGACATGACGCCCCTCGATCTCCTCGTCGAGGTCCTTGAGAATTCGAACCACGCCTGAGGTCTGCGTGGATGCCCCGTATGAGGAAACCGCCATGAAGTCGAACTCAACGGGTAGGTCGATGTGACGTGCCAGATCCGCCATCACCATGAAGGCCCCGCGCAGCACGCCAACGAGGAGAAGATCCTCTCCCGAGTAATCGTCAGTGATGCGCTTGCCCATCTCGGCGAGCTTGGCGTTGATGTCATCGGCGGTGATCAGGGGCTTGATGTCCATCCGGATTCCTCTCTGGCGGAAACGGAAAGGTAGCCGCGGCTGGCCGGCTGATACCAGGCGACCGGAGCGCGGCGCAGTCCGGGCACCCAAGCCGGTTCCCCGTCGACCTCGACCACGACGCCATCCCCTCCGGATGCGGTGGCGACAAGATTGGCGTCAGGGCGGAAGATGGCACCCCAGGTGCCTAGTGGCGCGACCTGACACACCTCATCAACAAGATCCACCTCGAAGACCGTGTCCCCGACCCGATGCGATCCCGGTCCGAGAGCGACGCGAGCCTTCTCGCGAACCTTCACATCGAGATGCTCGAGGCGAAGCATCGGGCCGACATGTCGGACTACCAAGCCGCCTGCCAGCTCTTCCATCACGGATCCACCGTCGATCACCCGCCAGACCCGGGCGATTTCCTCTGCGCCGAGCCCGGCGTGTTCCCGAAACCTGCCCGCCATCGAAGCCAGAACCCGGTTGGCGATCGGGCGCTCAACCCCGGTCAAGGCTCCGACAGCGACCTGGGCTCGATGGTCCTCGACGATCACCGGCAGAGCGGCTGCTTCCTGATCGAGAGCATCGGAATCCGCCCTCACCGAATCGGCCATCCGGGCGAGGCCGCTCATCAGCTGCGGGTTGAAACGGAGCAAGTCGGGCATCACCTTGAGCCGGATCGCATTGCGGGTAAAGCTCGTCTCGCTGTTCATCGGGTCGTCGAAGTACGGAAGCCCGGCCAGCAGCGCCAACTCCCGGGTCTCCGATCTGGTGATGCGGAGCATCGGCCGGCTGATGTTCGGAGCCCGCCACCCGGGAATCCCGGTCAGACCCCGGGTGCCGGTCCCGCGCAGGATGTTGAGTAGGACCGTCTCCGCCTGGTCGTCGAGAGTGTGCCCGGTGAGGATGACCTCACCGGGATCCGAGGCTTCGACCAGGGCCTGGTAGCGAACTGCCCGGGCCTGACCCTCCGGTGAGCTGCCGTGAGGCACGACCACTGTGACCACCTGGAGAGGGCTGTCGAGCTTGGAAGCGATCGCTGTGGCCGCCGCCTCGAGGCGGCTCGAATCGCGAAGTGAATGGTTGACGTGTACAGCCTTCAGATCCGATGAGGTTTGGGCCACGAGGTAGGCCATAGCTGCCGAGTCGGCGCCACCCGAGAGAGCGACCAAGGGTCGACCGGGGTGCAGTTCGAGTAGTGACTCCAGCCGGCCGACGAGCCCGTTCAGGCGACGCGTTGCAACCATCGGCTGGGAGCCTCGATCTCTTCGAGCGTGGGAAGACTGCCCACACCCCTAAAGGCGAGGTTGACAGTGTCCCAACCTGCCTCTCTCTCCACGGCCTTGATGAACTGCTCACCCATCCGGTACTGATTGAGCTTCATCTCCAGACCGGTGATCCGGAAGAACGCAGCAGTCCGCTTGTCGAGTTTCCGGTTCTTGAGGACCCGGCTCATCCGTTCCTGGGACTTGAGATGCTCGTGCCCCAGCCGGTCCATCACCACATGTCCGTGACCTTCGAGAAGGGACATCAGAGCCTGCACCTTGTCGATGATGGCGCGCTGGCTCGAGGTGGCGAACAGCCCGAGAAGACCCCGGTCGTCCAACAACGACTCGCCACTCTCTCTACGGGTGGTGATCTCCTCCATCATCCGGTTGAGGCGCCCCGGCTCCGGGACCGACTCCTCAACCAACTCGGAAACGAGGCCCATGAAGTATTCGCGAAGCCAGGGGATCCCCTGAAACTGGGCACGGTGGGTCATCTCATGAAGGGTCACCCAGAACCGGAACTCGGATGGGCGGAACTGATGGGTGCGCTCCATTTGCATGATGTTGGGACCGACGAACGCAACCACGTCGCCGTCTTCGCCCGTGGGGAGTACTAGTTCGTATTGACCGAGCACCCGACGAGCGAGGACGCCGAGAACCGCAGTCATCTCCGCCTGCATCACCCGGGAGGTCATCGCGGCGGCGCTCTTGGCACCAGGGCCGGAGTCGGCAACCCGCTCTTCGAG
>DATDJH010000200.1:0-3191 GCA_036520635.1 Acidimicrobiia bacterium | reverse complement strand
CGAGCCTGTCCTCCACGTCCTGGGCCTCGGCTTCCGTAGCCACCAGGATGTGTGAGCCACAGACCATCAACGATGCCTCCTCGAAGAAGGCATCGATCTCCTCCTGGGTGGGCTCGGTGACCTCGCTCTGCATCTGTTCGCGGATTGCTCCCTCGATTAGAGACTGATGGGCGACCTGCAGCAGGAGCTGCTCAGTCACCTCGTTTACCGCGAGGAACTCTTCCCTGGTCTGGCCCTGCTGCAATTCGGCGGTGACGATGTCGTCGGCTTCGGCGGCGATTTCTTCGTCGGTGAATGTGATGTCGAAATCGGCCTCGGCGCCGCGAGTGAAGATGTCGAGGACGATATTGAAGGAGAGGAAGCTGGCGAACTCGTCCTTGGCCATCTCCTCGTCCTTCGGCTTGTCCACCAATGCCTCGACGTCACCGACGGTGATGTCGCTGCCATCGACCGTTGCCGCCACTTCGTTGCTGCCGGCGCCGCAAGCGCCCAAGACGAGGGCGCACAAGACCAGCAGGGATGAGAGTTTCTTCAAGAGAGGGTCCTTTTGAGGAGAGATGGGAAAGAGTTCGGGGAATGGTAGAGGTTTCACTCCCCTAGAGACATCTGACGATCCAAGCGGTCAGGCTTCCTCTGGCCACATCTCGGCAATGAATCTGGACAGCCCGGGCACGAGGGATGCCGGCGCCGGGATGAAGACCAGGCCTTCGTTGGCTCGGAGCACGGCCCGGGGCTGGAGCCGCCTGAGACGAACCTCCTGCGACGGCTTCAGATCCACCGGACCCATCCTGATCTCGTGGCGAAGCTTGACCATCTCCTCGAGCCCAACCCTCAGAGCGTCGACTCGAAGCCTGGCCAGGTCAACCAGCGCCAAGGCGGCAGGGGGAAGCGGGCCGAAACGGTCCTCCCACTCGGTCGCTACATCATCCACTTCGTGGTGGGTCGAGGTGCCGGCAAGGCGCCGATAGGCCTCGAGACGGAGCTCCTGTTCAGGAATGTAGAGCTCGGGGAGATGGGCATCGACCGGGAGGTCGATGCGGATCTCAGATGGGGGCTCCTCGACTATGGCGCGGCCCTCCAATTCGGAGACCGCGTCCGCCACCAACTCGGCATAGAGCTCGAAGCCCACGGCCGCGATGTGACCGCTCTGGACCTCGCCAAGGATCGACCCGGCGCCTCTGATCTCGAGGTCGCGCAGGGCGAGTTGGAATCCGGAGCCGAGGTCGGTGGCCTCGCCGATCGCTTCCAGGCGACGATGTGCCTCCTCGGTGAGGCTGCGGTCGCGGGGGTGGAGCAGGTAGGCGTACGCCCGCTGACTGGATCGCCCGACCCGGCCCCGCAGCTGATAGAGCTGAGCCAGGCCCAGGAGGTCAGCCCGCTCGACGATCAGTGTGTTCACCTGGGGCAGGTCGAGACCCGACTCAATGATGGTGGTCGCCACCATCACGTCGTACTCCCGGTTCCAGAAGTCGATCATCACCTGCTCGAGCTGCCCTTCCGACATCTGGCCGTGGGCAACGACGTAGCGGGCGTCGGGCACCAAAGCCTGAAGCTGAGCCACCGCCCTATCGATCGACTGCACCCGGTTGTGGACGTAGAAGACCTGCCCCTCCCGGAGCAGCTCTCGGCGGATCGCCGCCGAGACCGCCTGGTCATCCGACGGCCCAACGTAGGTCAGGATCGGGTGACGATCCTCGGGAGCGGTTCGAATGTGGGAGACGTCACGGATCCCGGTGAGGGCCATCTCCAAGGTCCGCGGGATCGGAGTCGCGGTGAGTGTGAGCACATCCACACCAAGCTTGAGCTCCTTGAGCGAGTCCTTGGCCGTGACCCCGAAGCGCTGCTCCTCGTCGATGACCAGAAGGCCGAGCTCCTTGAACTTGATGTCCTCGGAGAGAAGGCGGTGGGTGCCGATCACCACGTCGACCTCCCCGGTGGCCAAGGCCGCCACCACCCGATCCTGCTGCCTGGGTGTCAGGAAGCGGGAAAGCGCCTCGACCCGCACCGGATAGGGGGCGAACCGATCCGAGAAGGTCTGATGATGTTGTTGGACGAGAAGCGTGGTCGGGCAGAGCACCGCAACCTGCTTCCCGGATTGCACTGCCTTGAAGGCGGCCCGGATCGCGACCTCGGTCTTCCCGAACCCGACATCGCCGAACACGAGGCGGTCCATTGGCCGCTCGCTTTGCATGTCGGACTTCACCTCGACAATGGCCCGGAGCTGATCCGGGGTCTCCTCGAAGGGAAAGGCGCCCTCCATCTCCCTCTGCCACGGCGAGTCCGGCTCGTAGGCATGGCCAACCGCTGCGGCCCGCAGCCGATGAAGCTCGACTACCCGCTGGGCAACCGCGGCGACCGCCTTGCGAACCCGGGCCTTCTGCTCCGACCAGTCCTTGCCACCCATCCGCGACACCCGGGGAGCCTCCCCGCCGGTGTATCGAGTCACGGCGGCGAGCTGGTCCACCGGCACATAGAGACGGTCAGCTCCGGCGTAGGCGATGATCAAATAGTCCCGCTCCACACCCACCATGGTCCGCGAGACCAGACCCTCGAATCTCCCGATCCCGTGCTGATGGTGGACCACGTAGTCACCTTCGGACAGGTCGCGGTACTGATGGGCGAGGGAGGCCCGACTGCGGCTGGTCCGCCGATGTGCCCTTCGGCGCCCGGCGATCTCCTGTTCCCCCAGCACCGCCACCCCAAGGCCGGGCGCGACGAATCCGTGATGGATCCCCACCGGGACGATGGCGGGCCTCGGATTGACGAGGGAATCGAGCCGGTCCATTGCCAATCCGTTCTCGGCGAGGGCCTTCGCCACGCGATCGGCCGCTGCCGACCCATCCATCGCCACGACGGTTGTGACCCCACGCTCCAGGAGAAGGGCCAATCCCCTGCTGACCGTCTCCGGGTCACCCGGGGTGGCGTCGAGGCCCCGAATCTCCACCACCGGGTCAGCAGGCCCGGTCGGTGCCGACGGGACGCCGAGATGGGTGCGGGCAGCAAGTCGCGGCTCCAGATCCAGGAACAAATCAGGATGGGCGCCGGCCGAAGGCGCCTGCTCGCCCCAGGTTGGTGCCAGGGCCGCTGCCATCTCCGACTCCTCTTTGATCAGCTCCCGCGCTCTGTCCAGCGCACGGGCAGGCTCGACGACGACAAGCCGGACCTCGGGCGGGGCAGCCTCGATCAAGGAG
>DATDJH010000199.1:0-2226 GCA_036520635.1 Acidimicrobiia bacterium | reverse complement strand
ATCAGGAAACGGCGAAAACTCGCCCCATCCGGCCGGGCCCCGGATCAGAACTCCTTCGCGGTGATCTACCCGTCGGAAGCGGTGGCGCATCGGTATGCGGAATGGGTGAAGCTCAAGGGCATCGAGAAGTTCGCTCATTGCTCTTGCTCCTGGCGAATGAACGAGATCAGGCGCTCGACCTGATCGTCTGACAGAGATGATTGGAAAGAGGGCATCCGCCCCCGTCCGTCGGTGATGGTCACCCGAAGGAACTCGTCAGGCTGGTGGGCTGCGTCTGAGCCGGCCGCCAGTGACGGCCCCACAGCGCCCTCGAGGGAATCCCCGTGACAATTGGCACAGAGTTGGAGGTAGATCTCCTCACCAGTTGCATCCTGGGGCGGCCGACCCACACAGGCGGAGACGGTGCCGAGGAGAAGCGCAGCCAGAAGGAGCCGGGTCATCAGGGGGAATGCTATGGACCTGAGGGCGCGAAGCCTCAATCCTCGGATGTGCGCTTGGAGACCTCGGCCACGAGCTCCCGCACCAGCTGCGAGCTCCGTCTCGGCACCACGAGGACCGCATCGGGGGTCTCCACCACCACGAGGTCCTCAACCCCGGCGATGGCGACCACGCGCGAGGTGGCATGGACGTAGGAACCAGTGACGTCGATGGCAGACACAGCCCCCACCAGGACATTGTCCGAGTTGTCGTGCTTGGCGGTTTCCCAGACTGCCTCCCAGGATCCGACATCACTCCACCCGACATCGATCGGCACCACCACCGCCCGATCGGTGTGCTCCATGACGGCGTGATCGATCGAGACTGAGTCCACCTCGCCGAAGCCTGACGCAAGGTCCACGCGGGGCCCGAGCTCTTGGGGAAGGGCCTCGGTCACTCCGGTCAAGAGATCAGGGCGAATGGCAGCACACTCCTCGATGATCGACCTTGCCTTGAAGACAAACATCCCCGAGTTCCACAGGTGACGGCCACCGGCGACCAGGCCTTCGGCGAGCTCGGGACTCGGCTTTTCGACGAAGCCGAGGACGCGGAGCCCGGCCCCCGCGGGTTCGCCTATCTCGATGTAGCCGTAGCCGATCTCGGGGCGGCTTGGAGCGATGCCGAATAAGACCAAGTGGCCTTCTTGCGCCAAAGAGACAGCCGCCTCCACCGCTGCCAGGAAGCCCGTCCCATCTCTGATCAGATGGTCAGCCGGAAGCACCACCAGAACATCGTCGGGATCGGCGAGGAGCGCCGCGGCAATGATCGCCGGCGCGGTGTTGCGACCCGCTGGCTCGACTATTACTGATCCGATCGGCGCGCCGACCACACTCACGCCGCGATCGACCGCATCGACGTGCTTCGCACCGGTGACGATGAAGGCGGGCGCCAAACCGGGCAAACCGTCGAGACGAGTCAAGGTGGCCTCGAACAGCGATCCACCCAGGAGATCGAGGAATTGCTTGGGGTTGGACTGTGTGGACAAAGGCCAGAGCCGGGTCCCTGCTCCCCCGGAGAGGATTACCGGTCGGACGGACGATGCCACCCGGCGAGGGTACTGGCCCCGGGTCGCTCCCCGGGGCACTAGTTTGCCGCCACCACCAGAGAGGAAGTGTTGACCGATTTCCTGTTGATCATCCACGTCTTGGCAGCGGCCACCTGGATCGGCGCCGGGGTGCTCTCAGGTTTCGCCGGGTCCCGAATGGCCGCCGAAGGCGAGCCTGCCGCGCTCGGGTGGGCCAGGGTCTCCCGCGATGCCAGCTTCAAAGTGTTCATCCCCGCTGCTCTTGTCGTGGCCCTTTCGGGGATTCTCATGGTGGTGCTCGACGACGCCTACGACTGGGGCGACGCTTTTGTGACTCTGGGGCTTCTGGTCGTGGTGATCGGGGGTGTGATCGGTGGAGTCGTGCATCGGCCGACCTCCGAGAAGCTTGTCGCCGCATTGGAGAGGGGCGATTACCAGTCTGCCGCCGACCTCGGAAAGCGGGCCGCCATCTGGGGTGCCGTCACCATTGCCCTTTTGATCGTGGCGGTTTCGGCCATGGTCATGAAACTCGGCGCCGGATGATCGCAATCAAGGCCGAAGGCCTCACAAAATCCTATGGCGAGGTGATAGCCCTGTCCGGAGTCGACCTCGAGGTGGCTTCCGGTGAGGTGGTGGCGATCCTCGGTCCAAACGGAGCCGGCAAGACCACGACCGTCGAGATCCTCGAGGGATACCGACGTCCGGACACAGGCAATGTCGAGGTG
>DATDJH010000198.1:0-4995 GCA_036520635.1 Acidimicrobiia bacterium | reverse complement strand
ACGGCGTCTCTGATCGACAAGACCCGTCGCCGGGTGACCGAAGTGCCCATCGAATACCGGGGCTTCGAAGTGGGGGACGAGTACCTGGTGGGATACGGGATGGACTGGCAGGGCTACTACCGGAACCTCCGCTCGATTTGGGCGGTGCTCGACATGGAGGCCTTTGTCACCGACCCAGCGGTTCTGGCTCCGACTGTCGGCTGGCGTTGACCCTGTTCCCATTCTTGGACCCGGTGATAACCTCGCGTAATGCCCGGCAACGGTTCGTCCCCCATTGCGATGGAAGTGGTCGGAGTCCGGGTCGAGCTGCCCTCTAACCAGCCAATCGTTCTGCTCAGGGAGCAAGAGGGGAATCGATACCTTCCGATATGGATCGGCGGCTCCGAGGCGACGGCCATCGCCACGGCTCTCGAGGGCGTGAACCCACCCCGCCCGCTGACCCACGATCTGATGCGCTCGGTGATCGACGCAGTCGGCGCATTCGCAGTGCGAGTGGTGATCACCGAGATGCGTGATTCGGTCTTCTACGCCGACCTCTCACTCGACATCTCGGGTCGTGAGGTGCACGTCTCATCCCGACCCTCTGATGCGATCGCCCTCGCGGTGCGGACTGGGACCCCGGTCTTCGCCCTTCCCGGGGTCCTGGAGGACGCAGGTGTCGTCTTCGAAGATGAGGAGGCAGACGAGGAGGACGAGGTCGCCCGTTTCCGCGAGTTCCTCGAAGAGGTGACGGTGGAAGACTTCCTTGGGGGAGAGCCCGGAGACTGACTGAAAACCGGTCTCGACGAGTTATCCACAGGATTTCGTTGACATTGCATCGGGTACATGGGTAGCTTGCTGACAACGGCGGAGTTACAAGCGTGTAACACGGAGGACCGATGATCCAGGGCTATCGCGCTCCACAGGTATGCAAGTTGGTAGGCATCACCTATCGGCAGTTGGATTATTGGGCGCGCACCAACCTCATCAAGCCTTCCCTGCAGCAGGCGAACGGCTCCGGATCCCAACGGCTGTACTCGTTTTCTGACGTGGTTCAGCTCAAGGTGATCAAGCGCCTCCTCGACGCAGGGATGAGTCTGAAGAAGATCCGCCAGGCGGTTGAGATCCTGGCCGAGCAGCTCGACTCGGACCGTCCTCTCGCCGACGTGACTCTCCTCAGCGATGGTCAAACCATTTATGCAGCACATTCCGAACAGGAAGTTGTGGATGTCTTCCGCCGGGGCCAGGGTGTCTTCGGGATTGCCATTGGCCCGGTGCAAGACGAAGTCGAAGGTGAGCTGCACCGTCTTTTTCCGGAGATCGAGTTGGCCGGGGTCGTCGAGGCAGGAGCGACCTGATCACCGAACTTCAGTCGGCCGTAGAGACCGAGTTTGCTCACAACAGTGAGCGGCAGTTCGCACTTCTCCTCGATTTCTACGGAGTCCCCTGGGAATACGAACCTCGGGCTTTCGCCCTCGCCTGGGACAAGGAGGGCACTCCGACCCAGTTCTTCACCCCGGACTTCTACCTGCCCGACGATGACATGTACATCGAGATCACCACGATGAACCAGAAGCTCGTCACCAAGAAGAACCGCAAGGCGAGACGCCTCCGCGAGCTGTATCCGGATGTGACCTGCAAGGTCTTCTATCAGCGGGATTACCTCAACCTGGTGGTCAAGTACGGGCTGGAGGAGCCGGACCATCTCGAAGATGTGGGGGCGCCGACCCGGATCCCGGGGCGGCCCGAGATCGTGCGTCTCGAAGACAGGGGAGAGCGGCTGACCGGATGAATCGGTCCCCCCTCGACGACCTCCATCGGAGGTTAGGGGCGCGTTTCGTCGATTTCGGTGGATGGGAGATGCCCGTCCAATACGACTCGGTTCTCGCTGAGCATCGCGCCGTGCGCACCGGTGCCGGGGTGTTCGACGTAAGTCACCTGGGCAGGTTCGAGTTGAGGGGTCCCGGGGCGAAGGACGCCATCAGCCGTCTTCTCTGCAACGACCTCGAGCGAATCGAGCCGGGCCGGACTCAGTACACGATGATGCTCAACCCCCAGGGTGGGATCATCGATGACCTGATTCTCTGGTGGTGGGAGCCCGATCGGCTCTGGGTCATGCCGAATGCGGCCAACCAGGAGAGGGTCATGGCGGTATTCAGTGCCGAGCCCGAGGTGACGACACGAAGCCTCCGCGATGAAACGGTCCTGCTTGCACTCCAGGGACCGTCCGCTCTCGAGATATTCAACTCGGTGGTGGGAGTGGCACCAGCCAGGTTCAGGGTGGCGGAGGCGAGTTGGGAAGGCGGCGAGGTGGACATGGCTGGCACCGGCTACACCGGAGAGCGTGGCGGTGAGATCGTCTGTGATCCTGTGACCGGAGCCAGGCTCTTTGAAGCGTTTCTGGCGGCCGGAGCTGTCCCATGCGGACTGGGGGCGAGGGACACACTGCGACTCGAGGCCGGTCTGCCGCTCTGGGGTCAGGACCTAGACGAGGCCACCACGCCATATGAGGCCAACCTCGGGTTTGCAGTGAGTCTGGAACATGACTTTGTCGGCCACGCCGCATTGATGAGGCAGAAGGCGGATGGAGTGCCTCGTCGACTGACCGGTTTCGTTCTCGAGGAGCGGGGTATCCCTCGCCACGGCTACCCGGCGCGGACGGCTCACGGCGCCGGTGCGGTCACTTCGGGGAATCTCAGCCCGATCCTGGACAAAGGGGTGGGCATGGCATACATCTCCCCGCCGCCCGAATCAGGAGAAACGTTGCTCGAGGTCGAGATCCGCGATCGCTGGGTGCCGGCAACGATCAGGACTCCGCCTTTCCACAAGGACCCA
This sequence comes from Acidimicrobiia bacterium, assembly GCA_036520635.1. GTDB lineage: Bacteria > Actinomycetota > Acidimicrobiia > Spongiisociales > ZC4RG35 > JALYNX01. The sequence continues at coordinate 2,181 of DATDJH010000198.1, read as the reverse complement.
ACAACCAACTCTTAGGATCTCGCCACATGTCTGTGAGAGTGACCGGGCGACCCGAGATGCCCGAAGGCTATGGCGTTGTCGATACCGGTCCACTCCTGCCATGGGATACCGTTGAGGAGCGTCTCGTGGAGGCTGTGAACTACTGGCTGAGCACTGCACGCCCCGATGGGCGCCCTCACGTGGTTCCGCGGTGGGGCGTTTGGATCGACGAGAAGTTCTTCTATGACGGCTCCCCAACGACCCGTCACGCCCGAAACCTCGAGGTGAACCCGCATTGCGCATTGCATCTCGAAGATGGCACCGCGGTGACCATTGTCGAGGGCGTCTCCACCGTGCCGTCACCGATTGTTGGCGAGCTCGGTGTCAGGCTGTCCGACGAGTTCAAGCGCAAGTACGCGGCGTTGGGTTATGCCCCGGAGCCGACATCATGGTCCGACGAGTCGGCCGGGGGATTGCATGTCCTGGCCCCGACCTCGGCGATCGCATGGTCGGTGTTTCCCAAGGATCTGACGCGTTTCGAATTCGACTGACCACACTGAACTGAGACAAGGCGAGGAGAGTCATTTGAACAGCGTGTCACGACCGGAGCCCGTCGAGGGGTTCGGGATCGAACAGGTGAGGGAGTGGTCACCGGGTGGCGCCCCGACGGCCGTGGTAGTCCTGGTGCACGGGATCGCCGAGCACTCCGGTCGCTACGAGAGAACCGGAACATTGCTCGCCGAGGCGGGGTTTCTGGTTCGGGCCTTCGATCTGTTCGGATTCGGCGCTTCGGGTGGGCCGCGTGGCGACATCTCCGATTGGAGCATCTATCACGACCAGATCGAGCGTCACCTCGGATGGGCGCGTGGTCAAGACGTCAAAGTTGTTCTCATGGGGCATTCCATGGGGGGCACCCTCGCCGCCGGTTACGTTCTCTCGGGGAGGCCGGCGCCTGACTTGTTGGTGTTGAGCGCTCCGGCTCTCAGCGGCGGGGCAGCGTGGCAACGGGTTCTTGCAGGCGTGCTGAGCAAGGTCGTGCCCTCTTTGGCGATTCCGAACTCGCTGAAGGGAACGCAACTCTCGCGTGACCCGGCGGTAGGCGAGGCCTACTTCAGCGACCCGCTGGTGTACCCCAAGACCACGACAAGGCTCGGTTCACTCTTCTTCACCGCAATGACCGACGTGACCGAGAATTCCCACCGGCTCGACCTCCCCACTCTTGTCCTGCATGGAGGCGCCGACAGCATCGTCCCACCCCAATCCACTGCACCGCTGGGCCAGTTGCCCGGAGTGGAACGTCACCTCTACCCGGGGCTGCAACACGAGATCCTCAATGAGCCCGAGGGGCCGGAGATAGTCGGCGAGATTGCTAGCTGGATCTCAGCCCACTTGTGAGGATGGCTTCGAGCGCCGTCAGCCCGCCCCGGCCCAGTTGATCAGAACCTTCCCCGACTCGTGGGAAGCGGCCACCTCGAAAGCGGTGTCGAATTCCTCCACCTCGAAGCGGTGGGTGATGACCGGGGAGATATCGAGGCCGGTGCCGATCAGCACATTCATCTTGTACCAGGTCTCGAACATCTCACGCCCATAGATGCCCTTGAGGTTGAGCATGTTGAAGATGACGATGCTCCAATCGATGGGGTAAGGGTCCGCGGGGATTCCCAGCAAGGCCACATTGGCCCCGTGGATGGTGTTCTGGAGGATGTCATCGAGGGCGGCCGACTTGCCGGACATCTCCAGCGCGACATCGAAGCCTTCGGTCATCCCGAGCTCGTCCTGGACATCCTGGAGATCTTCGAAGCGCACGTCTACCGCGCGGGTTGCTCCCATCCGTTTCGCGAGCTCGAGGCGATATGGGTTGATGTCGGTGATGACGATGTTGCGTGCGCCGGCCTGAGCCACGACGGCGGATGCCATCAAACCGATGGGGCCGGCACCGGTGATCAGGACGTCTTCGCCAAGCACCGGGAACTCGAGGGCGGTGTGCACCGCGTTCCCGAAGGGGTCGAAGATGGCTGCGATCTCGAAATCGATGCCTGGTATGTGCCTCCACACGTTGCTCTTGGGGATGGCGACGTACTCGGCGAAGGCACCGGGGAGGTTGACCCCGATCCCCTTGGTGTCGTGGCACAGGTGCCGGCGCCCCGCAAGGCAGTTGCGGCATCGGTTACACACGACGTGGCCCTCGGCGCCGACCACTTC
>DATDJH010000197.1:0-3935 GCA_036520635.1 Acidimicrobiia bacterium | reverse complement strand
GCTGGCAGCGGGGGTCAAGCGGGGTGACCGCTATCAGACCTTGCTCGGGATCACCGGGTCAGGGAAGTCAGCCACGATGGCGTGGACCATCGAGCAGGTGCAGAAGCCGACATTGGTCCTCGCTCCCAACAAGGCGCTGGGTGCCCAGCTCGCCAACGAGTTCCGCCAGTTCTTCCCACACAACCGGGTGGAGTACTTCGTCTCCTATTACGACTACTACCAACCCGAGGCGTACATCCCCCAGACCGACACCTACATCGAGAAGGACGCCACGATCAACGACGAGATCGACCGGCTTCGTCACTCAGCCACCGCCGGTCTCCTGGTTCGGGACGATGTGATCATCGTTGCCTCGGTGTCCGCCATCTACGGCTTGGGCTCTCCCGAGCAATACCTGGGCCAGCTGCTCCGTCTGATCAAAGGGGTGGAGTACCCGATGGAGGCGGCGATCAAGCGGCTCGTCGACATCCAATACGAGCGCAACGAGGTCAACCTGATTCGGGGCAAGTTCCGGGTCAGGGGCGACACCCTGGAGGTATTCCCCTCCTACGAGGAGACCATCGTCCGGGTCCAGTTCTGGGGAGATGAGATCGAGCGAATCCTTCGCCTGAACCCGGTGACCGGCGAGATCATCGATGAGATGTCGGAGCTCATGGTCTTCCCCGCCACCCACTACGTGACCGAGCGGGAGCGGATGTTGAAGGCGATCGATGGCATCGAAATCGAATTGAGCGACCGTCTGGCCGAGCTAGAGGGAAGCGGGAAGCTGCTGGAGGCGCAGCGTTTGCGGATGCGGACCAACTACGACCTGGAAATGATGCGGGAGATCGGGTTCTGCTCGGGTATCGAGAACTACTCCAGACATCTCGACGGCCGATCGCCGGGCGAGGCTCCCTACACGTTGCTCGACTATTTCCCCAAGGACTACCTCACGATCATCGACGAGTCCCATGTGACCGTTCCCCAGATCGGCGGGCAGTACGAGGGGGACCGGTCACGCAAAGAGGTCCTGGTCGAGCACGGTTTCCGGCTCCCGTCTGCCAAGGACAACCGGCCACTTCGTTTCGACGAATGGCTGGAGAAGGCGACCCAGGTGGTCTTCCTCTCGGCGACACCGAGCAATTTCGAAATCTCACGCTCGACTCAGGTGGTGGAGCAGATCATCAGACCTACCGGCCTGGTCGACCCCGAGGTGATGATCCGGCCCACCAAGGGCCAGATCGACGACCTGCTCGACGAGATTCGTCTCCGGGCCGTCCGGGAGCAACGAGTTCTGGTGACCACTCTCACCAAGAAGATGGCCGAGGATCTCACCGATTACCTGCTCGAAATGGGGGTGAGGGCTCGATACATGCACTCCGAGATCGACACCCTGGAGCGGATCCAGATCATGCGTGAGCTGAGGCTGGGGGAGTTCGATGTGCTGGTCGGCATCAACCTGCTGCGTGAGGGCCTCGACCTGCCCGAGGTGTCCCTGGTGGCCATCCTCGACGCGGACAAGGAGGGATTCCTCCGCTCGGAGACTTCGCTGATTCAGATCATCGGTCGGGCGGCACGAAACATCGACGGCCAGGTAGTGATGTACGCCGACAACGTCACCGATTCGATGAAGCGGGCGATCAGTGAGACCAACCGCCGTCGCCACTTGCAGGCGAAATGGAACGAAGACAACGGAATCGACCCTCAGACCATCCGCAAGCGGGTGTCGGACATCCTCGAACTGGTTCAGACCCAAGGCCCCACCGGGAACCGACGCCAACGTGAAGTCCAACAACGACGACCGCTCGATCTGGAGAGCGATGATCTGGTCCGGCTAGTGCTCAGTCTCGAAGAGGAGATGCACGAAGCGGCCAAGGAGCTGCGCTTCGAGTACGCGGCCCGACTTCGCGATGAGGTCAACGAGTTGAAGCGGGAACTACGCGAGGTGGCAGAAGCGGGGTAGGCGGCGCTGTCGCTCCCACAGAGTCGGTGACCGCACGAAATGCACTACGACATCGGGCAGATGTCTAGCGCGTAAGCGCTCTTTTGGTCGACCTTCCCACAACAGGCCGTCGTCACCTACTCTTAAGGGCCTGATCGATGGAGCTTACTGGGAGGCGTGATCGTGACGTTTGCATACCTCGATGCTGCATCGGGGGGCCTTCTACTCCAGTTGTTGGCCGCGGGCCTTGCTGGGGTGGCGGTCTTCGCCAGATTCCAATGGCAGAGGGTCAAGAGCTGGTTCCGGAAGGCACCTGAGTCAGCGGATTAGTCCGACCGAGCCCGGCGATGAAGTCTGACGGGTTCCTCTGGCAAGCCTTCCTAATTTTCGCCGCCTGTGCCTATACCCCCCTCAGGGTCTGGGCCGGCACCCCGGAATCGTCCGCGCTTCTTACGTCAGCGCTTGTCATTGTGGCCTTGACTGCTTTGGGTCTCGGTATCCGTGCGATCTTCGTAGCCAAGGGAGCGGATCGGCTTGGGACCACCTATGCAGTGGCCATCTTCTTCCTGGCTTTCCTCAGCACAGGTTTGTTGGTCGAGTGGACGACCGGCGGTCGATGGATCGGACTGGGCATTGGTGTTTTGCTATCAGGCATCGCCTACCGACTGAGAGACATGGGCCTCTTCAGGCTTCTGATGGCGTGGGGAGCGTTCTTTCTGCTCCTGCTTCCAATCCTCAGTTATCTCAATACGAGCAATTCTGGCGAGATAACGATTTCGGCAAACAATGCTTTGATCACCTCGGGATTTGAGTCACATCCGGATGTGGTGGTGATCGTTCTCGATGGCTATCCCAGTGATTCTGTGCTTCGAGAGTTCCATGATTTCGACAACTCAGCGTTCTATTCGGACCTGGGGGGTGTCGGAATGACGATCGATCAGGACGTCAGATCCAATTTTCCGGCGACCATGCTGTCCGTTGCCAACACGCTGAATCTTGATTATCTGGTTGGCGAGCAGCATCTATCACCCTCGGACATCGAATTTCTCTATGAAATGCTGGGAGGCAACAACCCTATGGCCCGGATTCTGCGCGAGAACGGGTACTCCCAGACAGTCGTAGAGTCGGGCTGGCTTAACAGTCGCTGCCAGTCGATGGTCGATGAGTGCGTCGCGATGCCCTGGCCGGACGAAACGGTCTTCGGCATCAGTATGCATACCTTGCTTCGAGGGGCCCCTGGATTCGAGGTGGGCTATTCCTTTAGTCGGGGCGCCCGACACAGCCTCGGCTGGCTTGAGAACGACTTGGAGCCTCTTTTGAGGAACGATGTCTCCGACTACGTCTATGTCCACGTGCTGGCGCCTCATCCCCCCTTCTTCCTCACCTCGAGTTGTGAAATGAACCCGACCAAAGCGCTTTCTGGATTCACGACCGGTGCTCCCGGGCTGACCCGGGAACAGGTTTCGATCCGATCGGAGGGATATGTGGATCAGATCCGATGCCTCAACGGAGTTCTGCCGTCAGTTGCCGAAGCCGCGATTGAAAACGACGCGATCATCGTGATGTTCGGTGATCACGGGTCCGACACCGGCGGCCAACTATTTCTCGAAGGGAGCGAGTGGACAGACGCTGACATACGTGAGCGGTTCGGTCCATTCTTCGCCGGCTATGGCCCGGGGTGCGATTTCGACCATCTCGGGAGCTTGGTCAACGTATCGCGTCGCATAGTTGCTTGCCTCTCGGGCGATCACCTTCCCGACCTGGCGACCCGTGCATTCGTCCACACCAAGGACTGGGACCTCACTGAGATCGAAATGGAAGGATCCATCCTGGGCTGAGACAGCGGCACGTTGTCAACGAGTTGAAGCGGGAACTACGCGAGGTGGCCGAAGCCGGGTAGCCGACACCAAACTGCCCCTTCTGAACCAACCACCAGTTGCCGATTGATCCTCAATAACCGAGTTCGTCGGCTCGCGGCCGATGACTGCTGAGGAGCACTGATGAAGTTCGTTTT
>DATDJH010000196.1:0-4362 GCA_036520635.1 Acidimicrobiia bacterium | reverse complement strand
CTTCTGTAGCTTCGAATGCCGTGACGCCATCCATGCCAGCTCCTGGTTTCATCGAGCCGCCCGAGCCATTCGTCCTCGCCGCGGCAACACCGCCGATGCTCGAGCCCTCCTATATGGAAGACACCGGGCAGCGTCAGCTATATCGAGTCCGAAACCTGGCCACCATCGTGCTCCTGGTGGGGATGGGGATTGTGTTGCTCTGGGCCATGTCGAGCACCTTCGACGCCCTCGGTTCCTGGTGGCAGGACTTCGTCGGGACGCTCAAGCTCTAGCGTTCGGCCTTAACCGGCCATGAAATCAGCTCCGCTCGACATACTCATCGTTGGCGGGGGCCCATCGGGTCTCTACCTGGCGACCCTGCTCAAGAAGGGTCAGCCCCATCATCGGGTTCGAGTTATGGAGCGAAACCGATTTGGCGATGCTTATGGGTTTGGGGTTGTCTTCAGCGACGAGACCCTCGACAACTTCGAGGCTGCCGACACGGTCAGTTTCGAAGAGCTTGCCCGTAGCTTCCGGCACTGGGGCGAGATCAAGGTTCACCACCCCGACGGGAGGGATTTTCGATCGGGGGGTCATGGGTTTGCCGCGGTCAGCCGTCGTCGGCTGTTGGAGATCCTGACTCAGCGAGCGGTTGACCTGGGCGTGGACATCGAGTTCTCGACCGAGGTCGGTGACTTCACGGAACTACCGCCGGCGGACCTCCTTGTCGGCGCCGATGGCGCCAACAGCTTGGTGCGCCGTCACCTCGCCTCCCACTTGGAGCCGTCGATCGATCTGAGGCGCAATCGCTATATCTGGTTCGGGACTCCCAAGGTATTCGAGGAGTTCAATTTCATCTTCGAGGACACCCCGGCGGGGATGGTTTGGGCCCACATCTACCCCTACAGCGACGAGGGCAGCACCTTCATCGTCGAGATGGCCCCGGAGACCTGGACCGGGTTGGGGCTGGACAAAACCCAAGGCGAGGTCCTTGCTCCCGGTTCCAGCGACCTCGTGGCACTCGCCCGATGTGAGGAGCTGTTCGCGGCGCATCTAGAAGGGAGTGGCCTGGTCGGCAACAACTCGAGATGGCTCCAGTTCCCGACGGTGTCCTGCGCTCGCTGGCACCACGAGAACGTGGTCTTGATGGGCGACGCGATCCACACCGCCCATTTCTCCGTCGGCTCGGGGACCAAACTGGCCATGGAGGACGCGATCACGCTTTCCAGCGTGTTGATGGAGGACCTCGACCTGGACCAGGCTCTCCAGAAATACGAACGTCTCAGGCGACCAGAGGTTCAGAGCCTGCAGCGGGCGGCCCGGGCCAGTCTGGAGTGGTTCGAGGGCACCGACCGATACCGACACGTCGATCCGGAGCAGTTCGTTTTCAGCATGCTGACCCGAAGTCAGCGGGTCACCTACGACAACCTGCGAGTCCGGGATGCCTCATACATGTCGGGCGTCGACGCCTGGTACGCGTCGTCGATGCACGGGTGCCCGACCCCGGTCGATCCCCGGATTCCGCCGATGTTCCATCCGTTCCAACTTCGAGACCTCGTGCTCTCCAACCGCATCGTTGTCTCCCCGATGGACCAATACAGCGCGGTCGACGGGATGCCGAACCAGTGGCATCTGGTGCATCTGGGCAGCCGGGCGGTGGGTGGTGCCGGATTGGTCATGACCGAGATGACTTGCGTCTCCCGGGAGGGGCGGATCAGCCCGGGGTGCACCGGGATTTGGGATGACGAACAGGCCGACCGCTGGGCGGAGGTCGTCGACTTCGTCCACGAACACACCCGAGCCGCCATCGGCCTCCAAATCGGCCACTCAGGCAGGAAGGGCTCCACAAAGCTGATGTGGGAGGGCGACAGCGACCCTCTCGACGAAGGCAACTGGGAGATCGTGGCGCCTTCACCGCTGCCATACCGACCCGATAGCCAGGTGCCTCGCCAGGTGACCCGAGACGAGATGGACTCGATACGCGATCAACACGTGTCGGCCGCGATCCTCGGCGACCGGGCCGGATTCGACCTCCTCGAGCTCCATTTCGCCCATGGCTACCTGCTGTCCAGTTTCTTGACGCCGTTGGCCAACGTGCGCACCGACGACTACGGCGGCTCCTTGCAGAACCGGATGCGCTATCCGTTAGAGGTGTTTGCCGCGGTGCGCGAGGCCTGGCCATCGGCCAAGCCGATCTCGGTCCGCATCTCGGCGACCGATTGGGCTCCCGGTGGCTTCGATGGTGACGACGCGGTTGTGTTCGCGGCTGAGTTGAAGGCACTGGGATGCGACATCATCGACGTCTCAACAGGTCAAACGACTCCCGATGCCACACCCGATTACGGCCGCCTCTACCAGACGCCCTTCAGCGACCGCATCCGACGCGAGGTGGACATCCCGACGATGACCGTGGGCGCGGTGTCGAGCATCGATGACGTCCACAACATCCTGGTGTCGGGACGGGCCGACCTGTGTGTGTTGGCCCGACCCCATCTGGTCGATCCTTACTGGACGATGAACGCGGCGATCGATCTCGGTTACGCCGACTTTCACTTCCCCGATCAGTACCTATCCGGCCTCAATGCGCGCAGACGCCAGCAGGATCCGATCCCCCCAGACGTCTTCCGCGGCTGACTTCAGCCCGTAGAGCTGGACACCAAGAACACCGACACGTCCGGGTCTCCCTTGCTGACCGAGATGTTGTAGCCCGCGTCAGCGGTGGTCACCGTCCAGGTGACGCTCTCTGGATCCGAGCTCGTGAAGGTGTTCACCTCGCCACCGGTGCTGTCGACGAACTCTTGATAGGTGGCGACCAGGGAGTCATATTCCGACGCCGGGTAGGTCAGGGTCACAGTGGCATCCGAGCCCTGGGCGAACACTGCTGCAACGTTTCCGCCGTCGGCGACCGGGATCGGGAATCCATCCGGTACCTCGCCACCACCGATGACTGCCGTGTTGCCGTCCTCGTCTTCTACTTCGATCACAACCGATCCGTTGTTCTCGTTGATCTCGACGTCACCCACACCCTCCTGGCCTTCCAGGATCTGCTCGGCGACATCGCCGCCGGAGCACGCCACCAGCGCGAAGGCTGTGACGACGACCAAAACGATGGTTCGCAGGAATCGCATATGAAATACCCCCTTTTGTTGGCGAGAGGCTAACCGACCGGGTCCCAGGCGCGGGCGCAGAACGCCCGACATGCGGAATCTGGAAAACCCTGGCGTAATGACCCGTCTCCGTGGCAAACTGTCGGGACCAGAGAAAGGAGGTGGTCCTAAGTTGTTAGAAGGTTTACGGACTCTGGAGGTGGTCCAGCGCTGAGCGGCGCTGACCGCATGCGCCGCTCGTCCCAAAGGGACTGGTGGCGACTCCATCTCGGACCACCCTGCTCTGGCTACCGCGGGCATCGTCCACCCGAGGCGGATTGATCCGAAGCAACGCCCGAGCCGATTTGAAAAGAGCCCCCGGCATCCGCCGGGGGCTCTCTCATGTCTCGAAGCCTCGATCGGCCAGCCAGCGGTCGTTGAAGACCTTCGACAGGTAGCCGCGACCCGAGTCGGGGAGGATCACCACCACTAATGCGTCGTGGTCCTCATCGGCGATGACCACCGCCGCGTGGGCCGCCATCCCACACGACCCTCCGACAAGGATCCCCTCCTCCCGGGCCAGTCTCCGGGTCATGGCAAACGACTCGGCATCAGTGACTTTGACCCAGCGGTCGATCACTTCGACGTCGACTGTCTCTGGATAGAAGTCCTCGCCGACCCCTTCCACCGCGTACTGATGGACTTGGGCTTGGGTGTCGGCGGTGTAAATCGAGCCCTCGGGGTCGGCGCCGACGACCTGAAGCTCGGGCTTGAGCTCCTTCAAGAAGCGCCCGGTGCCGGTGATCGTGCCTCCGGTCCCCACCCCGACCACCAACGAGGCAATCTGTCCCTCGGTTTGACGCCATATCTCAGGCCCGGTGGTGTCGTAGTGCGCCTGAGGGTTGGCGGGGTTGGTGTATTGGTCGGGGTGGAAAGCGCCCTCGATCTCGCCGGCGAGGCGCCTTGCCACCCCGTAGTAGGAGTCGGGATGACTAGGAAGCAAGTCGGTGGGAGTGACGATGACCTCGGCCCCGTAGGCGGTGAGCAGGTCGCGCTTCTCCTGGGACACCTTGTCGGGCACGGTGCATATCACTCGATAACCGCGAACCGCGCCGATCATGGCAAGGCCGACGCCGGTGTTGCCCGAGGTCGGCTCGACAATCGTTCCCCCGGGTCGGAGCAGCCCGGCTTTCTCGGCGGCATCGATCATCGACACGGCGATGCGCTCTTTGATCGAGCCACCCGGGTTCATGTGCTCGATCTTGGCCACGAGGTTGCCCGGTTCATGGAGACGGCC
>DATDJH010000195.1:0-3280 GCA_036520635.1 Acidimicrobiia bacterium | reverse complement strand
GACGACCGCAAGGTGACTCCGCCGCCGCGGGCGCGCATCGATGAGTCGATGGAGGCCCTGATCCATCATTTCAAGCTGTTCACCGAGGGTTTCAAGGTGCCCCCGGGCGAGACCTATGTCGCGGTGGAGTCCCCGCGAGGGGAGTTGGGCTGTTACCTGGTCTCCAACGGCGAAGCGCGTCCGTATCGGATCCACACTCGGGCGCCGTCCTTCGCCAACCTCCAGGGGCTTCCGATTGCCATGGCTGACTCCCTGATGGCCGACACCGTCGCCACCATCGCCTCGATGGATCCGGTGATGGGTGACGTAGACCGCTAGGCAGCGCTTACCTGAGGTACGTAGCGCCAAATATGGCTCAACGCCGACAAAGAATGATGGGTCGACCAAAGAGTCACAGGTCAGGCGGCAGTGCGGCGAGGCCGGCGGCCGTCATCGTCCCTTCGTCCACCAACCTGCGGGCAATCTTTCGATTCCGCTCCGACCAGTTCGAGCCAATGCGTCGCGGGGCAAAGCGGATCGCCCAACGAGCTTCGTCGATCCTTTGACCGTGGGAGTCGATCCATCCGTGACGCAGGGCGGTTTCCTGCAATTCGTCGAGGGTGACGGTCTGTCTTCCGGACGTCTTCTTGTAGATGGCTACAACGATTTCCCGCTCGTTGTCACCGTGCGCCTCGAGCCATTTGTCGAAGTCGGCTTGACTGGACATGAGGGTGGAATGTGAGATGTCTATCCCCTGATTGTGCCCGAGTTGCCTGTTCTTTGTTCGATCAGCGCCATATATGACCTCACCTACCTCAGGTAAGGGTTTCCGGGTTTCGCTACCCCCACAGCCTCTCCCTATTCTCCGGCACCGATGAGCCATTGGTCGGAGGCCACCCAGGACCGCGCCCGCGAGATCATCTCCCGTTACCCGAGGAAGCGTTCGGCCGTGATGCCGCTTCTCTATCTCGCGGTCGCAGAGGAGGGCTATCTGAGCAACGAGGGCATGGAAGAAGTCGCCCGCTGGGTGGAGATCACCCCGGCCCAGGTCCAGGCCGTCGCCAGCTTCTACACGATGTACAAGAGGGAGCGGACCGGGCGCTACCTCATCTCGTGCTGCACTTCGATCTCATGCATGCTGCTCGGCGGCGACGACGTGCTTCATGCCATCGAGGACGAGTCCGGGGTCCCCCACGGCGAGACCGATGAGAAGGGCCTGCTCTCCGTGGAACACGTGGAATGCATCGGAGCCTGCGGTGGCGCGCCGGCGGTCCAGGTCAACTACGAGTTGATCGAAGGAGTTACCCCGGAACGGGCTCGCGACCTGGTCCGGTGGTTGAGCGGAGCCCGACCCGAGGTGATCAACACCGAGGAGATGCAGGAGCTCTTCGGAGGAGCCAAGAGCTTCGATTGGGGGATCAAGGAGGAATCGGGTGCCATCGGCCCCTATCCCGCCTTCCAACCCTTCGGGACTGTGGGAAGCGAGGATCGTTCTTGACGACCCCTCTGGTGGTGACCCGGCGAATGACCGACCATCCGACGGATTCCCACACCATGGAGCGGTACGAGGCCACCGGCGGCTACCGACAGGCTCCGCGTGCCCTGGAGATGACCAGGGACGAGTTGGTGGAGCTGATCAAGAAATCGGGCCTCCTGGGTCGGGGAGGAGCCGCCTTCTCGACCGGGCTCAAATGGAGCTTTCTCGCCCCGGCTCGCCCCGCCTATCTGGTGATCAATGCAGACGAGTCCGAGCCCGGCACCTTCAAGGATCGCCAGCTTCTCGAGCGTGATCCCCATCAGATGCTGGAGGGGGTGATCATCACGGCCATCGCGAACGAGGTTCACCACGCCTTCATCTACATCCGGGGCGAATATCCGAAGCCTGCTCGACGGGTGCAGGCCGCCGTTGATGCCGCTTACGCCAAGGGCTATCTAGGCACCGGCATCTTCGGAACCGATTACGACCTCGAGGTAACTGTCCATCTCGGAGCCGGTGCCTACATCTGCGGCGAGGAGACAGCCCTCATCAACAGCCTCGAGGGCCTCCGTGGGGAGCCGCGGCTCAAGCCCCCCTACTTTCCTGCGGTCAAAGGCCTCTACATGCAGCCCACCATCGTCAACAACGTCGAGACGGTGTCCGACCTCCCGCACATCCTCGGGATGGGTGCCGAGGAGTTCACCGATCTCGGCCACCCGATGGACACCGGCACGTTCATGACCTCGATCTCCGGCCATGTCAACCGCCCCGGAAACTACGAGCTGCCGCACGGGATCCTGTGGAGCGAGTTGATATATGAAGTAGCCGGCGGCATCCGTGGCGATCGCGAGCTCAAGGCATGGGTCCCTGGCGGCGCCTCAGCGCCATGGTTCGTGCCCGACGTTCATCTCAACCAGCAGATCACCAAGGATGTCTGTGCCGAGGCGGGGTCGATGCTCGGCTCCGGAGCGGTGATCGTGATGGACGAGACCACCTGCATGGTCCGCGCTGCCGAGCGGATCGTCCGCTTCTTCGCTCACGAGTCGTGCGGTCAATGCACCCCGTGCCGGGAAGGGACCACGTGGCTGGAGATGGTCCTGAGACGGATCGAGACCGGTCAAGGGCGTCAGATCGATCTCGACCTGATGCTCGACGTGTCCGACGGGATCAGCATCGGGCTCTCATGGCCCCCGAAGATGACGACGATCTGCCCGTTGGGCCCCTCGGCGGTGTCGCCCATCATCTCCTTGCGTGACTACTTCCGGGACGAGGTCATGGCCCATGTCGAATTGGGTGCCTGCCCCCTGGCGCCATCCGAGGTCAGCGCGTGACAGACATCGTCAACATCACCGTCGACGGCAAGCCGATGGAGGCCAAACCCGGCGAGATGCTGATCAAGGCCGCCCAAGACGGAGGCACCTACATCCCTCGATTCTGCTGGCACGAGCGGATGAATCCAGTGGGGATGTGCCGGATGTGCCTGGTCGAAGTCCAGGGCCCCCGCGGTCCAATGATCATCACCGCCTGCACCAATCCGGTCGCCGAAGGCATGGTGGTCGACACCCAGAACGCCACCGTGAAGAAGGCCCAGGAGGGAATCCTCGAGTTCCTTCTCGCCAACCACCCCCTCGACTGCCCGATATGCGACAAAGGCGGCGAGTGCCCGCTCCAGGACCAGGCAATGTCGCACGGCCCCGGGGAAAGCCGGTTCGTCGAGATCAAGAGGAACTTCGAAAAGCCGATCCCGGTGTCGGACCTGGTTCTCCTTGATCGCGAGCGATGCATCCTGTGTGCCCGTTGCACCCGATTCTCCGACGAGGTCAG
>DATDJH010000194.1:0-25042 GCA_036520635.1 Acidimicrobiia bacterium | reverse complement strand
CGAACTGGCGGTAGACACCGTCAAGCTCGAGGACCGGTTTCCCGGTCGCCGACTCTCCTCCGAGATCGCCGTTACTCATCCAGCCGGATACATCTGGGCAAGGACCGAGTCGGGTACCAGTGAGGTGCCAGAAACGGTCGGTGTTACCCGATCCGGGTTGCAGTCGTCAGTGGTGACCTGCCTCATCACGTGAGGAACAATGATCTCCCCTGGGATCTCCGCACCCTGGATATTCATCATCTGAGCCGTCACAGCGACTCTCGACTGGAAGTTGCCTCCCGCCGAGTACCAGATGTTGTAGTTCGGGTTGTTTCGCTCGGCCCAGTCGCAGAACAGGGTCTGCTCATCGGTCCGAATCGCGATCGTCATCGTGTCGATCTCGACGTCCTGAAGCGCGGTGTACAGCCCGTCGGCGTACTCATAGCTGAACCCGGCGAGATCCGGATTGGTCGAAAGCCATCCGCTGACGAGATCCTTTGCGATGTCGTTGGCCCAGTAGGTGTCCCCGGTCGTGGAGTTCGGATCCGCGGGCGGGTCGATGACATCGATGCCATCTGCCAGCGCCGGGATATGGCACTGCTGCCATCCGAGGGACAGGGCGTTGCCCGGTGTCCCACCCATGACGCCGATCGTGCCCGTGCCAACCCCTTCGTTGATGATCGTGGCAAAGCTCTCGCCGAGGGCACAGAGGTCCTCGCCGACAACTCCCAGATAATCAGTACCGGGTGCGAGCGCACCATCAGTCCCGGGAAGGCCGACGTAGCCGGCCGAATAGGACATATATGGGATGCCCGCTGCCTCTGCGGCCTTGATCGCATCACCAAGGGCAGATCCCCAGTCGGGGTATCCGATGATGAACGTGACCCCACGCTCCACCATGTAGTTGATGTCACCGATCGGAACCGCAGGGTCGGTCGACCATTGTGCGTCACGCATGACGATGGTGCCGATCTCGGGATAGGTGAGCGCCTGAAGGATTGCCTCCATGCGGGTCACCTGACGCCAGACGTTGAGACCTCCACCGTCGGCGTATCCCATGATCACTTCACCGCCTGTGCCTGTGTCGCACTCGACTGCATTCGTGTAGCACTCGATGGCCTTGGCAATGGTTTCGTCGTCGAGATCCTGGTTCGCACGCGCAATCGATGCGAGGACGATGTCAGGAACTTCGTCGACCGGGCCAATCGCCTTCTCCACCAATGCCGGGTCGGCTGCGGTGGTCTCTCCGTAGGCAGCTAGCGGATCCTCGCCGCCGGCGGTTGTCGAAGTCTCACCGCCAACCGTGGTGGTGGGCTCCGGAGCCGCGGTCGTCGTCGGCTCTGCTGCCGCCGTGGTACTGGACTCGGTCACATCGCCCGTACAGGCGACCATGACGAGTGCCAGTACGGCGATCAGGGTTGACACCCTGTATTTCTTCATCATCCTCCTCCATTCATTGACTGTGGCTATTTCTCCCGCTCTTGTGTTGCGGTCAGTTGCTCCTTCTCTCACGTCTCGCCGCCTTCGACGGCGAGAGTTCCCTCATTGCGCCTCCCCGGCCTCGACCGGTCGCGCAAAACCCTTTCGACGCTCTTGATGATGCGATCACCGGACACCAACATCCCACCGATGATCACCAAGCCGAAGACCACGAACTGGAGGGCGGTTGGCAGCCCGATCACCCGCATCATCTGGTTGAGCCCGGCGAGGAAGAATGCGGCCGCCCAGGTGGACACCGGACTCGCCAGACCACCGGTCAGCGATGCTCCGCCGATCACCACTGCCGCGATCGGGCCCAGCAGATACGGAGCTCCAACAGTGATTCCGGGAGACCGCAGGGAAGCCGCGAGCAACATCCCGGCCGTCGCGTAAAGGACCGCTGCCACCATGTAGGCGGCGATCTGATTGAGGTTGACCCGCAACCCAATGACCGTGGACGCGACCGGGTTGGCCCCCACGACCTGAAATCTCCGACCTGCACCGGTGTATCGGAAGATCACGACCAGGACGAGCGTCAACGCCACCCCGATCCAGAAGATCCGGCTGACACCGAGAAAGGTGGTCGTAGCCCAATCAGTTAGCCCTTCCGGCACCGGCTTCTGAATCGCAACGGTGTTGTAGTAACGGTTGGCCACCCCGGCCACGATTTGCCCGACGGCCAGAGTGACGATGAGCGGGTTCAACTTGAGACCACCGATCATGAGCCCATTCACCAGACCGATGGCTGCGGCCACCCCAACAGCGGTGAGAAAGGCAATCCCGATCCGATCATCGGACTGTTGACCAACTCCCACCATGATGAGCCCACCTAAGAGGAAGGTTCCCGGAACACTGAGATCGATCCCCCCGGTCATGATCACCAGCATCTGGCCGAGGGCCGCAATGGCCAGATAGGTTCCAAGAGGAGCGATCGCGCTCAGCCCTGCCTCGGACAATGTGGCAGGAGCCGCGATCGAGGCCACGACCACAAGCAGGATCAAAGCCAGATAGACCGGCATGTAGCGGGAGGCCACGACAAAACGGGTGAGGGCCGAGGACGGCGACTTCGTGGTCGTCATGCCATCTCTCCGGACCCGACGAGAAGCCCGGCAGCCTCGGCAACCCTTTGTTGGGCCGAATTCGCATTCTCGACGGCCAGGTCGAGGTCACCCTGGAGGACACCTGCCCGCTTTAGTGGGCGACCTGCGACGAACACCCAATCCACGTTCGAGGTGTCCATTCCCCAGACAACCGCTCCGATCGGATCGTTAATTGGAAAGATGTTTGGCGTATCGGTGCGGAGCAGGATGATGTCGGCCTGCGACCCGGGGGCAAGAGTTCCCACCCTGTCGCTGACGCCGGCTGCCCGAGCACCGTTGATGGTGGCGTAGCGAAGCACCTCGCGTGTATTGAGAAGAGTTGGGATCCCTGCCTTTCCCGCCAGCTTGAGGTCGAACAGGGTGGCGTGCTGCACCGAGATCACGGCCCGCATCTGGGCGAACATGTCACCAGGGGCGAACTGCTCTGAGCCCACGCCCAGCCCGGGGCGAATGCCACGATCGATCATCTCCTGCATCGGCGGCCTCGCCTGACCCCCAGACATCGCGCTGGACGGGGTTACTGAGACGGAAACACCGGACGAGGCGATCGCGTCGAAGTCGGCATCGTCCAGGTAGGTGCACTGAACCAGGTTGACGTCCCCTGCGAGCAGGCCTCGCTCCGACATTTCCCGAACCATGCCCGGGCCAACCTCAGAGTCGACGCCGACCTGAGCATGGATTCGAAGACCGAGATCCCGGGCCACAGACCAATCAGCGGTCACTTCGTCCATCGAGTCACGTACTGGCGTCCCAGCACCAGCAGCTAGATCGAGCAGCGGTTGGGGGGTGGCCCGCGCAGTGATGCTCTTGAGATCGGACTGCCATCCGTCGGCCCCTCGGCCGGCGTAGGCAAAGACGGATCGGATTCCGGAGTCGGCGTGCGCCTGAAGCGCGGCGTCTACCAGCTCCTCCGAGGAACCAAGGCCGAACCAATCGACCACCGTGGTGATCCCGGAATCGATCGCACCGAGCAGCCCGATCAGAGTGGCGGCATACGCGTCATCGGCCTGATAGTGAGGCCCGTAGACCTCCGACGAGGTTGAGTCCCCGAAGTTTCGGAACAGTGACTCCGAAACGCGGCGATGGGAGTCCACGAATCCCGGCATGACAATGGTGTCCGTGGCATCGACAACTTCCGCATCACGGGACCGGAGCCCGGGGCCGATCTCGACGATCGTCTCCCCATCGATCAAGACATCGGCTTCGGCGTAGTTGGTCTTACCGAGCGTCAACACACACCCGCCGCGGAGCAGTGTCTTCCCTTTCACGGGTTCGCTCCGACCTGGGGTCGGTTCATCAACGGCACACGATGTGAATCGGGCAAACGCAGTGCCAATTCTCCGTTGGAGGCGGCGGCCGATAGCGGGGTGTTAACGCCACTCACTGATAAGTCACACTACACAAATCGCATCCGGTTCAGCCTCACAAAACAGGTCCCGAGAGCTCACACAACATTGGCCGACAACCAGTTTCAATCCGAGGCAGCGAGGGCCTCGGTCAGGTACGCCCAGTCCCTCCGGAACCGGTAGCTATGCCGGGCGGGCGGCTGTGGAGCCTGAGTCTCGAGCCACCGCACCGGGCCGGTGCCGACATTTCGGAATTCGTGAACGCACCCCACTCCGGCCCAGGCCACGTCACCAGGAACCATGTGATATTTGACGCCGTCAAACCCCGCCTCGACTTCCCCTTCGAGGATGAGATAGGCCTCCTCGAGCGGATGGTCATGGGCTCCGGCGAACCCTCCCGGCACGTACTGGACCATGAACATCGTCGACAGATCCGCTCCTAGGTCGGAGTCGATCATCATTTTCACCGAGATCCCGCTGTAAACGAGAAGGGCGGAGCGCATGCTCGCACTGAGCGCTAGGCGATCCTGGGTCTGCAGGGCTGGATCCATGTTCTCGGCATCGATATGGCCGAAGCTGCGGGTTCGCGGGTCACGGGCGTCGATGCGAAGAGGGGACCCCGCCGACGGCACATCCAGGAAGTAGGTGTCGAATTCGTGGCGCTCGCGCGGGAGAGGGGCCCTCATCTCCGCAAAAGTCGCAACTCCCCCGCCTGTGTTCCGAAGCGAGTGGGGAACACCCACCGGGACCAACCCGTAGTCGCCCGGGCGGAGCTCGAAACTCCCTTCGGGAAGATCGACGACGACCATCCCGTCCATCACATAGAGGGTCTCCTCAAATGAGTGAAGGTGGCCGTCGACCTGCCCACCAGGATCGAGCCGCGAAACCTGGAATCCCATCTGAACCCCACCTGCAGCCTCGTTGACGATTGCATCCCCGAGGTAGCCCTGGCTTCGCCCGTCAAAGCCACCCGGCACCTGATAGTCGTGATCCCCGGCTTTCTTGACGATGTGCGTCGACATTTGGCTCCCAATCACTCGACCGATCAGTGACACTACACACGCTCGGCCAAACGGTTGTAGGCTTCGCCCCCCCGGCCAGCCGGCGTCGGATACGCGGAGAAACAGGATTCAATGATGGAAAACGGCAACGTGATTGTGGTGGGGGGAACCAGCGGTCTCGGGCTGGAGGTGGCTCGCCACTATGCAGCTGGCGGGAGCCAAGTGGTGATCACGGGGAGTGACCCTGGTCGCACCGGGGAGATCGCTTCAACTATCGAAGGCGACGTGACTGGCATCGGGTTCGATCTCACCGATCCTTCAGCCATCGCCCCCGCCCTCCACGAGGTCGGGACCGTATCGCGTCTGGTCCTGGCCGCCATTGCCAGGGATAACAACTTCGCCAAGGAGTACGACATCGACGCCGGGACGCGGCTCACGACGATGAAGCTGGTGAGTTATGTCGAGGTCATCCACGCGCTGCAAGCCAAGTTCACCGAGACGAGTTCGGTGGTGCTTTTCGGAGGAAGAGCCAAGGACCGCCCCTATCCCGGCTCGATCACCGTCACCACAGTCAACGGCGGGGTGAGCTCCATGATTCGCGCACTGGCGATAGAACTGGCGCCGATCAGATTCAATGCGCTGCACCCTGGAATCGTCGGTGACAGCCCTTATTGGAAAGACAAGCCACTCGACGCGGTTCTCGCAAGAACCCCGACCAAGCGCCTTGTGACCATGGCGGACGTGGTCGCCGCCACGGTTTTCCTTCTCGAGAATGGATCTGTCAACGGCGTCAACCTATATGTGGATGGCGGCTGGCTCCTGACGTAGGAGACCGGCGCCTATTCTCGCCCCTAATGGAAGGGTGTCCGATTGACTGAGGAGCTTGAGGGAATCGGCGACCGACTCCGGGACGAGAGGACCAAGGCTGGAATCAGCCAGCGCGAACTCGCCCGCCGTCTCGGTCTGTCGCCCAGCTTGATCTCGCAACTCGAGAGCGGCCTTTCCAAGCCGTCGGTGGGGACCCTCTATGCGATAGTCACCGAGCTCGACCTGTCACTGGACAAGCTGCTGCGCGGGGCCGACCATTCACCTTCGACCAGTTTGGCGGGGAGAAAGGCTGCGGTCGCCAATGGCGGGCCGAGCCCGCTGGTTCACCCTGACGATCGCGAGAGCATCGACCTCGCCTCCGGAGTTCGCTGGGAGCAACTCAGCCGCGACACGGATCAGGGAATCGACTTTCTGCATGCTGTGTACGAGGTGGGAGGAGCATCCACACCCGACGAGTCGCTGATGCGGCACAACGGGAAGGAGTACGGCTTCATCATCTCCGGCCGTCTCGGGATCCAACTCGGTTTCGACACCTATGAGCTCGAGCCAGGGGACTCCATCGGTTTCGACTCGACGCAGCCGCACCGCCTGTTCAATGTCGGTGACGAGCCGGTCCACGCGATCTGGTTCGTGGTAGGTCGCACCAACGACCATAGGATCTCGCCCTAGGGGCTGGCTCAGGAGTCGACGGCAATCCGTGGGCGACTCACACCGACTCCCCCAAGGGTGTCTGCCCCGAACCGATCGATCTCGGCATCGAGGTCGAGTCGCCGGGCGGTCGGTGTGGAGTCCTCATCGAGGAGATCGGCCGGAACCAGCCAACTGATCTCGAACTCGATGCCATCGGGGTCGCGCCCGTACAAGGCCTTGGTGCTGCCGTGATCAGTCGCACCCACAAGTGCATCCGCTTCGGAAAGGACTGCGGCAAGACGCGCCAAGTCATTCAATGTGTCCACTTCCCAGGCGAGGTGATAGAGCCCGACAGCGCCCCGTCCGGCCGGGGAGGCGGCTGCACCGGCTCCAATCGAAAACAGTCCGAGATCGTGGTCGTTGCTCGATCCCTCTGCCTGAAGGAAAACCGCTCCGGGAAATTCGAGTGGGAGTCTTCGGAAACCGAGCTTCTGGGTGTAGAAATCCGCCGAATGGTCGGCGTCGCGGACATAGAGCACCGCGTGGTTGAGTCGATTGATTGGCATGCCAGTTACAAAGGTTTAGAGAGCAGGGCTATTCCCCAGTGACAGTGCCGTTGTAGGGGCAGCTTCAGGCCGCTGCCCCTACATGGACCGAAACCCTGATCGGTGAAGCAGCCCCGGTCAACATCTCGGCAGGGCGGCCACACGCACATTGGTATCTCACGAGGATCCCGTTTTCGGTGTTCTCGATGCTGTCCAGACTCGAAGTCCAGATGATGACCTCGCGGTCTAGATGGTCACAGTTGGCGAGAAACATCGGTCACCTCCTGAGAAGACGCTCGGTTGCGGCCGGTCTTCTTGCTTCGCTTGGGGGCACCTTGTCTTACCAGACGAGCCCTATCGCCTTCGCGCCGACGCTGGTCCAGGATGTCCTGGGTGATCAGATATGCAGCGTAGGGAGTCATCACCATCTCCTGTTCCGTAATGAGCATCTCTCTTTACGAGCATTACATTACTGCCTGGACGGTAACCAGTCAAACCTATTTGATTCATTACAGGTCGAATGGCTTCCCAATGCACCAGACGCCGGATACGACGCCGTGTTGCATTAGGGATGGGTCAGCGGGCGGCGGCCTTCTTGTAGCGAGACACCGCAAGTGGGACGAACACAACCAAGAAGATGACGATCCAGATCATCGAGGCCAAGATCGCGTTCTGCAATGGCCAAGCATCGGGCGGCGGCGCGAGGGGATTTACGTTGCCGAACAATTCACGCACTGCCTGGGTCACCGCCGAGACCGGGTTCCACTCGGCGAAAGCCTTCAGCACCGGGGGGAAGTTGGTGATGGGAACGAATGCGTTGGAAATGAAGGTCAGCGGGAAGATGACGATGAATGAGGCGTTCTGGACCACCTCCACACTGCTTACGGACAGTCCGACGCTCGCCATCATCCACGAGACGGCATAGGCAAACATGAGGAGTAGGGCAAAGCCGCCCAGAGCCTCCACGAAGGAGGTGTGGATCCTCCAACCAACCAGCAGGCCGGTCAAGGCCATGATGGTGACCACCAGGAGATTGTTGAGCAGGTCACTGGTGGTGCGGCCGATCAGCACCGCTGACTGGGCCATAGGAAGGGACCGAAATCGATCGATGATCCCCTTCTTGATGTCGTCGGCGAGCCCGGCGCCGGTGATGGTGGCACCAAATACCACGGTCTGGACGAAGATCCCAGCCATGAGGAAATCGGTGTAGTCGACACCCGGCACCACGATCGCGCTGCCGAACACGTAGGCGAAGAGCAGCACGAACATGATCGGCTGAATGGTTGAGAAGACCAAGAGGTCGGGGAGACGGGTGATTTTGAGCAGGTTGCGCTTGGTGACAACCGCGCCATCGGAGAGGGCAGTCATCACACTCATGCGTCCACCACCTCCTCAGCCACGTGGCCAGTGAGTGACAGAAAGACGTCGTCCAGCGTGGGGCGGCGTAGAGCCAGATCGAGCGGGCTGATCCCCCGGGCGTCGAGCCCGCGAACGGTCTCAATCAGCGCGTCGCCGCCGACCCCAACGGCCACCGCCAGATCCCGCGCATCCTCATCGACCGTGACCTGGCCAATCCCAACCGAGGACAACACCTCCTGGGCGGCGACCAGATCGGCTTGGCTCTTGACAGTGAGCTCGATGCGCTCCCCGCCCACCTGCTGCTTCAACTCCTCGGCGGTGCCCAAGGCGATCACCTTCCCGTGATCGATGACAGCGATGGAATCGGCGAGTCGGTCGGCTTCGTCCAGGAAATGGGTGGTCAGAAGCAGAGTCGCGCCCTCCTTGACCAACTCCTCGATGACCTCCCAGAGGCTGAGCCGGCTTCGGGGATCGAGGCCGGTGGTCGGCTCATCGAGGAAGATCACCTCGGGACGAGCCACCAGTGCCGCAGCCAGGTCGAGACGACGACGCATGCCACCCGAATAGGTCTTGGCCTGACGGTCGGCCGCTTCGTCGAGGTCGAAACGGTCAAGCAGGTCGAGGGCGCGCTCCCGACTTGGTCCCCGACCCAGGTGATAGAGCCGTCCCACCATCTCCAGATTTTCGAAACCGGTCAGATTCTCGTCGACCGCGGCGTATTGACCGGAGAGCCCGATCCGCTCGCGGAGCCTGGCGGCATCAGCGTGGACATCGAGCCCCGCCACGGTGGCTTTGCCACTGGTTGCCTCGAGCAAGGTGGTGAGAATGCGAACCGTGGTTGTCTTGCCGGCGCCGTTGGGGCCGAGCAGGCACATGACTGATCCTTCTGGCACCGCCAGGTCGAGACCGTCGAGGGCGACGACGTCTCCATACTCCTTGCGAAGACCTTCGGCGAGGATGGCATTGGTCATGAGGGCGGGAGAGAGTAGCCGGTGCTCGGGACATCAAATCCCGGTTATTCGTTCCCCTCGAACCGATAGCCCATACCGGGCTCGGTGATGAAATAGCGAGGGTGGGTGAGGTCCGGCTCCAATTTCCTCCGGATCTGGGCCATGAACACGCGGAGGTAGTTGGTCTCTTCGCCGTAGTCGGGGCCCCAGACCTGCTTCAGCAACTGAGTCTGACTGACCAATTTTCCCTGATGCCTTGCCAGGACTTCGACGATCCCCCATTCCGTCGGGGTGAGGCGGACCTCTTCGCCGTCGGGTCGCAGAACCTTCTTGGATGAGAGGTCGACGGTGAAATCGGGGGTGACCAACGTCGGCTCGTCCAGGTCGCCGGCCGTGGCCCGCCTCAAGGCCGAGCGCAATCGGGCGAGTAGCTCGCCCATCCCGAACGGCTTGGTCACGTAGTCATCGGCACCGGCATCCAGGGCGGCGATCTTGTCTCGTTCCCTCTCCCGCACAGAGAGGACGATGATCGGCACGGTGGTCCAGCCTCGAAGGCCCTGGATGACCTCCAACCCGTCCATGCCCGGGAGACCGAGATCGAGGATCACCGCGTCGGGTCGATGGTCCGCTGCCACCTTGAGCGCCTCCTCGCCGCTGTGGGCGACGTCGACCTTGTAGCCGATCGCTTGGAGATTCACGGCAAGGGCGCGGACGATCTGCGGCTCATCATCGACGACGAGGACCCGGGTCGGCTCAGCCACTGGCTTCCCCGGTGCCAATAGTGGTCGCCACCCTCGTGGTGGGGACGACCTTGAAGGCGATGACCATCGTTGTCCCGCCGCCCGGGGTGTCCTCGACCAGCAGCTCGTTGCCCATCGCGTCCAGGAATCCACGGGACACCGCCAATCCGAGACCGACACCGGCACCCCGCGGCGCATCACCGAGACGTTGGAACGGCTGGAAGATCTTCTCCCGATCGGCCACCGGGATTCCCGGGCCCCGATCGATGACGCGGAGATCGATTCGACCGGCCACCGGCCCGGCGGTGACCCGGACCGCGCGGTCAGGCGGCGACCAGTTCAAAGCGTTGTCAACGAGGTTGGCGATGACCCTCTCCAGCAGCTCGGGATCCGTTTGCACTTCAGGCAGAGACTCGGGCACGTCGACCTCCACCCGGCTTTGAATAGGCCCGAGGCCTGCCAGAGCCGAGGCGGTGACTTCCGCCAGCACCGTTGGCCGAAAGAAGACATGCAACGCACCCATCTGGACCCGACTTGCATCGAGAAGGCGGCCAACGAGCCGGTTGAGGCGCTCGGTCTCGCCGAGGATCGCAACGAGGAATGCCTCGGTCTGATCCGGTGACCAATCCACTCCGGTCTCGAGAAGGCTGGTGACCGATGCCTTGATCGAGGCGAGAGGCGTGCGCAGATCGTGGGAAACCGCACCAAGGAGAGCCGTGCGAAGTCGATCGGTCTCCGCCATTGCCTCGGCCGACCCAGCCTCGAGCTCCAGTTGCTCCCGCTCGAGGGCATTGGCGATCTGGACGGCGAAAGCCCGCAGCACCCTGCGGTCATCACCGCTCAGTTTCCCGTCGAGCAGGACCATGACAGTGTCGGAGGTGAGCTCGATCACCTCGGTTCCCTGGTCGGGATTGGTCAGGTCGGGGGTGCCGGATTGAGCCAGGCTCTCCCATCCTTCGGAGCCGCGACGCAGAACGGCCACCGCCCGCAGTGCAAAGGTGTCGCGAATCCGATCGATTGAGCCGGCCGGCCCGCTTTCGAGCACAGGGTGTGGTTGGGAAGTGGTTGCCGCCAGGGCCTCGGCCTGGGCTCGGGCACGGCGAGCATCGGCACTCTGCCGGGTGGAGATGCCCACGAGCACCCCGACGGAGACCGCGACCAGGAGAAAGACAATCAGGGCCACCAAGTCGTCGGCCGAGCGAATTGTGAGGGTCCCCACGGGCGGAGTCAGGTACCAGTTGGCGAGGAAGAATCCGGCGACTGCGGCGACGACGGCCGGGAGCACACCACCGATCAGGCCCACCCCGACCGCAAGGAGCAGATACAGCAAGAGGTTGGTCTGCATGCCCAACATCTCGCCGGAAAGAACCAGGAGCCAGGTCAACAGCGGAAGACCGGCCAACAACAGCGACCAAGCCGCCACCCGCCTCCGGACTCCCAGGGCACTCCGCCCAGCCCGCTTTTGGGGCTGGTAGCCGGCACCGGGAGCGCCTTCATAGGAGATGACGTGAACGTCGATCGAGCCCGACCTGCGGATCACCTTGTGGATCGGGGAACCGCGGAGGAATTCGTCGAGTCGGGACCGCCGCGAAGCACCCAAGATGATCTGAGTGGCGTTCTCCGACCTGGCGAACACGAGCAACGAATCGCCGACATCGTCGCCGACGATCTCGTGATAACTCCCTCCAAATTGGCCAAGCAGCTCCCTCTGCTCCGCGAGGTACTCGTCCTCGGCCACCGAGAGCCCGTCGGTGGGCCTGACGTAGACGCCGAGCAGCTCGGCGCGAGACCGCATCGCGATTCGGGCCGCTCTCCGAACCACGGCATCGCCGCCCAATGCCCCGGTCAGGCCAACCACGACCCGCTCTCGGGTCTCCCAAGGTTCTTCGATTCCTTGGGCATGGCGATATTGAGCGAGCGCCTCATCCACTCGATCCGCCGTCCAGGAAAGGGCTAGCTCGCGCAGAGCCGAGAGATTCCCCGGGCGGAAGTAGTTGGCCAGGGCGGCGTCCACCCGTTCTGCCGGGTAGATCTTGCCGGCGGCCATCCGCGCCCTGATCCCCTCCTGGGTGAGGTCGACCAACTCGATCTCATCGGCCCGGCGCACCACCGAATCCGGGATGGTCTCCCTCTGTTGCACCCCGGTGATCTCGAAGATCACGTCGTTCAGGGACTCCAGATGCTGGACGTTCAGAGTCGTGATGACTTCGATCCCGCTGTTGAGGATCTCTTCGACGTCTTCCCAACGTTTGGCGTGGCGGGAACCCGGAACATTCGTATGAGCCAATTCATCTACGAGTGCGACCGTTGGGCGGCGTGCAATGACCGCGTCGAGGTCCATCTCCTCAAATTGCCCCCCGCGGTGGCTCAGCTCCATCCGCGGAACCACCTCGAGACCTTCGATCAGCGCGGCCGTGTCGACGCGCCCGTGGGTCTCGACAAACCCGATCACTACGTCGTGGCCGAGATCGCGCAGACGGTGAGCCTCCTCGAGCATGGCAAACGTTTTTCCCACACCTGGGGCGGCACCCATGAAGACACGGAGCCGGCCACGATTCACCACGTTGAAGCTAGTACCGGTTCCCGGTATTTCCCCACGCGCTCATCCCAACGAATCCAGGTCGAGATTCAGAGCCAGGACATCGACCGCCGGCTCGCTGAGAAAGCCGAGGTCCGGGTTCACAGTGTGACGATCGACAAGTTCCATCACCGTGGTCAACGGGAGACCGCGTTCTCGAGCCACCCGGCTTGCCTGCAATCGGGCGTTGGCTACCGAGATGTGAGGATCGAGCCCCGAGGCGCTGGAGGTGACGGCATCGATCGGGACCGGAGTTGAAGCGTCGAGCCCGTTCAACGTCCGGTAGTAGGCGACCCGCCCCGTCACGGCTTCGATCAATTTCGGGTTGGTGGGCCCCAGGTTGCTTGCGCCGGATCCCGACGCGTCGTAGTCGACCGCGGAAGGCCGGGGTTGAAAGCTGTCAACGCTCGTAAAGCTCTGACCGATTAGCCGTGAGCCCACGACACCGTCTTCCGATTCAACCAGGGAGCCCGCGGCCTGTTCCGGAAACACGACCGTAGCGATCCCGGTCACCACCATGGTGTAGGCGACGCCGGTCAGCATGGTCATCAACAAGAACATTCGGATCGCGGGAGCCAATTGGCGTCGCATCTCAGACCAGACCGAGCGCGTTGACGACGAGATCGATCAGCTTGATCCCGAGGAATGGAATGAGGAGGCCGCCGACCCCATAGATCCCCACGTTGCGGCGAAGGATCGACGCAGCGTCCCCTGGCCGATGGCGGACACCTCGCAATGCCAGAGGAATGAGGGCCACGATGATCAGAGCGTTGAAGACGACGGCAGAAAGGATCGCCGAGCGGGGGGTTTCAAGGCGCATCAAGTTGAGACGGCCGAGGGCAGGGATCACCCCGGCAAACATCGCAGGAATGATCGCGAAGTACTTGGCAACGTCGTTGGCGATCGAGAACGTGGTGAGGGAGCCGCGGGTGATCAGCAGCTGTTTGCCGATCTCGACGATCTCGATCAGCTTCGTCGGGTTGGAGTCGAGATCGACCATGTTCCCGGCCTCCTTTGCGGCTTGAGTACCGGTGTTCATCGCCACCCCGACGTCAGCCTGCGCCAGAGCGGGGGCATCGTTGGTCCCGTCTCCGGTCATCGCCACCAATCGACCCCCTGATTGTTCGCGGCGTATTAGAGCCATCTTGTCTTCGGGCTTGGCTTCGGCGAGGAAATCGTCGACGCCCGCCTCGGCCGCGATGGCCTGAGCGGTCAGCGGGTTGTCACCCGTGATCATCACCGTCCGTATCCCGATCTGTCGGAGTTGCTCGAACCGCTCTTTGATCCCGTCCTTGACAATGTCTTTCAGGGCCACGACGCCGAGCACGCGGTCGCCCTCGGCAACCACCAAGGGTGTCGCACCCGAACCCGCCACCGACTCGACCATTGTTTCGATCTCAGCCGGGTACACCCCGCCCTGATCGACAACCCACGCGGCCACTGCAGAGGCGGCGCCCTTTCGGATCCTCCTCCCGTCGTAGTCGACCCCACTCATCCGGGTATGGGCGCTGAACGGCACCAGGGTCGCACCCTTCATCTCCCGGGCCCTGATCCCGTAGAGCTCCTTGGCAAGGACAACGATGGACCGCCCCTCCGGGGTCTCATCGGCGAGGCTCGCCATCTGTGCAGCCTCGGCGAGCTCGCGGTCGCTGACCCCGGACGCAGGAAGCAACTCTCTCGCCTGACGGTCACCGAGCGTGATGGTTCCGGTCTTGTCGAGGAGCAGAGTCGAGCAGTCACCGGCCGCTTCGACGGCGCGGCCCGACATTGCCAGGACATTGGCCTGCACCAGTCGATCCATGCCTGCGATCCCGATTGCTGAGAGAAGGGCACCGATCGTGGTCGGGATCAATGTGACCAACAGCGCGACCAGGATCACCACTTCTTGCTTGTCGCCCGAGTAGATGGCGAACGGCTGAAGGGTGACGGTGGCCAGAAGGAACACGATCGTCAGCCCTGCCAGGAGAATGTTGAGTGCGATCTCATTTGGCGTCTTCTGTCGTTCTGCCCCCTCCACGAGCGCGATCATCCTGTCGATGAATGTCTGACCGGGGCGTGCGGTGATCCTCACCGCGATCTCGTCAGAAATGACCTTCGTCCCACCGGTGACCGCCGACCGATCTCCACCTGACTCGCGGATCACGGGCGCCGACTCACCCGTGATCGCCGACTCGTCGACCGAGGCCACGCCCTCGACCACCTCGCCGTCCCCGGGGATGACCTCTCCGGCAGATACCACAACGACATCATCGAGATCGAGGCTGGCCCCTGGCACGACCTCGATTCGGCCGTCGCGACCGCGGCGATTGGCAACGGTCTGAGTCCTGGTGCTGCGTAACGCGGCCGCTTGCGCCTTTCCCCGGCCTTCTGCCATCGCCTCCGCAAAGTTGGCGAAGAGGACGGTGAACCACAGCCAGATGATTACCTGGGCGGTGAACCCGAGAGGCGCGCTGCTCGAGGTCAGATAGTCATGCATCCAGATGATCGAAGTGAAGAGAGCCCCTACTCCCACAACGAACATCACCGGGTTGCGCACCAGGTGCCGGGGGTCGAGCTTGAGCAAGGCCTCTTTCATGGCCCGGCGGACAATCGCGGGATCGAACAATTTCGTTGGCTTGCGGACCATGTCTCAGCTGCTCACATACTCAGGGCTTCGGCGATCGGGCCCAGCGCCAGAACTGGGAAGAAGGTGAGGCCGGCCACAATCGCCACGACTCCGAGCAGTAGCGCAGCGAACAGGGGCCGATCGGTCGGAAAAGTCCCTGCCGATGAGGCCAGCTGCGGCTTTCGCACCAGGGTGCCCGCTATCGCGAGGACCGGGATGATCAAGAAGAACCGGCCGACCAGCATGGCCAGAGCCTGCGTCGGGTTGTACCAATCGGTGTTGGACGACAGCCCGCCGAACGCCGATCCATTGTTATTGCCCGGAGAGGCAAACCCGTAGAGGATCTCGGATAGTCCATGTGCCCCGGGATTCGTGCGGGCGGCAAGCGCATCGGGCAGGAGGACCGAGATCGCGGTCAGCACCAGGACCACCGCGGGCATGGCGAGGATGTAAAGGGTCGCCAGTTTGATCTCGGAGGCCTGGATCTTCTTCCCGAGGAACTCAGGAGTTCGGCCGACCATCAGACCGGCAATGAACACGGTCAACACGACAAACATCAGCAGCCCGGTGAGGCCGACCCCTACCCCACCCGGGCTGACCTCGCCGAGAACCATGTTGCCCAGGGCCACGAGCCCGCCAACCGGGGTCAGTGAATCATGCATGGCGTTGACCGAGCCGTTGGAGGACCCGGTCGTCGATGCCACCCAAAAGGCAGAGGCAGCGGGCCCGAATCTGACCTCCTTGCCTTCGAGGTTTCCACCGGGCGACTCCGCGGCTGCAACCTGATCCACCCCGACTCCATCAAGAGCCTCGTTCCCCGAGGTCTCCGCCCACACCACCACACCGGTCGATCCCAGCCACAACACCCCCATGACCACGATGAGGATGAAACCCTGACGTCTGTTCCCGATCATCCGGCCGAAGGTGTCGACAGTTGCGAAAGGGATTAGGACCAAGGCCACCGTCTGCAGGAAGTTGGTGAGGCCGTTCGGGTTTTCGAACGGATGGGCCGAGTTGGCGTTGAAGAAGCCGCCCCCATTGGTTCCGAGTTGCTTGATGGCCAGCTGGGAGGCGACCGGCCCGCCGGGTATCAACTGTGAGCCCCCCTCGGCGGTGGCGGCCGGCACACCTCCGTCGAAGTTCTGAATCACCCCCTGAGAGACGAGCACGATCGCAAACAGAAGGCATAGAGGAAGCAGGAGCCGGGTGGTGGTCCTGGTGAGATCGACCCAGAAGTTTCCGACGGTGTCCGTCCGACGCCGGGCCAGGCCTCTGATGAGCGCTGCCATTACCCCAATCCCGACCGCGGCCGATACGAAATTTTGGGTCACCAGACCGAGAAACTGTGTGAGATGCGAGAGGGTCGCCTCGCCCGAATAGTTCTGCCAGTTGGTGTTGGTCGTGAAACTCACGGCGATGTTGAAGGCCAGATGAGGGGGGACGTTGGGCATATCGGTCGGGTTGAACGGCAGCCAGCCCTGGGTCCGCAAGAGCAGGTACAGACCGAGGGTGGAAACCAAGCTGAAGGCGAGAAGCGAGAGCGCGTAGCCGGTCCATCTCTGCTCTCGCTCGGGATCGACTCCGACCAGTCGATAGATGCCGCGCTCTAACGGAAGGAAGAATCGACTCAGCGGCCCGGGGCCATCCCCATAGATCCCGGCCATGTATCTCCCTAGCACCGGGATGAGGAGAGCCACAAGGGCGACCAGGGCGATCAACTGAAGCCAGGCGGCGGAGTCCATCAGAAACGCTCGGGATCGAGGAGAGCCACGACGAGGTAGACGATCAGCCCAATGCTCACAATGAGAGCGATGAGGTCGATCACAGGGGCTGTTCCTCGCTTGGCACCGCATGAGCCGGCTGGTCCTCGGTGCTCAGCCGATCGCAGAACCACACATACCCGGCAGCTGCGACGAAGAAGCCGACTGCTGCTGCGACATACAAGAGATCTTCCACATCTCCGGTATACGACGAAGACAAGGAAAGACAGTGCGCCTTAGCGCGTCGTTAGCGGAGGACACCCATATCAGTACGACCTACTGATGGGTATCTGCCGGTCAGCTGTATTCGAAAAGCCCGGCGGCTATCAGGGCAATGGCCGCCAGCATCGCAAGTACGAGGCCGACGAGCGCGGCCTCTCTACCGAGGTCTCCGGTCTCCACAACGTTCGTAGGCCTCTGAACCGCTCGTTGCGCAATCCGGCGCGTTGCCGCCGCTGCAAGGACCAGCAGGCCGCAACCGACCACAAACGGCACTGGGGACAGATGGAACCTGGTCACGACCCCACCCGATGCGGATAAGGCGAAAAGAATGCTCATGCCGCCGGTGTAATCCGTCGGGGCACCCTCCGGAAGGGGATGAACACGATCCTGACGGGCCGGGGCCTGATCTTTACGCCATCGCTACGACCCTTGCCTTGGAGGTCAAGACACCGTAAGGATCGCCATAGGGCGCGTTAAGAACGCGTTAGGGCGATCGGGATAATGCCTGGTGAGGGGTTTCATTGACCTTTAAGGCCTCGAATCCAGGAACGCAACTGCACGTCTAGACGGCTCGCGCAGTCGTCACGATGGCCTGGCGCCAAAAGAGAGAGGCGGAGGGTGAGCAGTCGTTCTGTGCGAAGCATGTGGATCAAGCAAAGGTTGTTCGGGCGGCCCCTGGCCACAGACGAAGAAGACCACCAGCTTCTGCCCAAGGTCCTAGCGCTACCGGTGTTCGCCTCCGACCCGTTGTCCTCGGTGGCCTACGCCACAGAGGAGGCGATGCTCGTCCTCGCTCTGGCCGGCACCGCTGCCTTCGTGTACCTGACGCCGGTGTCACTGGCCGTGGCAGTCCTGTTGCTGATTGTCATCGTCTCCTACCGACAGACGATCCGGGCCTATCCAGACGGAGGTGGAGCCTTCATTGTCGCCAGCGAGAACCTGGGGATACGCACCGGGGCGGTCGCTGCGGCGGCGTTGCTCACCGACTACGTACTGACGGTGTCGGTGTCGGTCGCGGCTGGAGTGGCCGCCATTACCTCGGCAGCACCCAACCTCATCGGTTGGAGAGTCGAGATGGCTCTGGGATTCGTGGTGCTGCTGACGGTTGCCAACCTCCGTGGCGTCAGGGAGGCATCGAGGATCTTTGCCCTTCCCACCTATCTTTTTATCGTCACCGTCGGCGTCATGCTGGTGGTCGGCTTCATGAAGTGCATGGACGGGGTGTGCCCGACTGCCGTCTCCTCAGGCCTCGAGCTCCAGTCAGAAGTCGGAGTGCTTGGCTTGTTCCTGATTCTCCGGGCGTTCGCCTCAGGGTCGACCGCGCTAACCGGTGTGGAAGCGGTGGCAAATGGTGTTCAGGCGTTTCGTCCGCCCAAGGCTGCCAATGCAGGCAGGACTCTCGCCATCATGGGAGTGATCTCGATCACCATGTTCCTGGGGATCTCTGCGCTGGCCCTTCTCTTCGATGTCCGAATCTCCGAGTCCACGATGGACCAATACGGGACAGTGATCTCACAGATCGGGAGGGCCGCCTTCAACGGCGGGCCTCTCTTCTACATGCTCCAGGTGTTCACCGCCGCGATCCTGATCCTGGCGGCAAACACCGCCTATCAAGACTTCCCTCGGCTCTCGGCGATTCTGGCTAGGGCGAGACTGATGCCCCGCCAATATCTGAATCGCGGAGACCGTCTTGTGTTCTCCAATGGTGTGGTGACGCTCGCTTTCATCGCCTCGGTGCTGCTGGTGCTCTTCCAGGCCGAGGTGAGCCGTCTCATCCAGCTCTACGTCATCGGGGTATTCACCTCCTTCACCCTGAGCCAAACGGGAATGGTGAGGCATTGGCGGAAGAGCAGGGAGCAGGGTTGGCGATGGTCCGTTGTCGTGAACGGCGTCGGGGCAGTGACCACCGGGGTGGTCCTCGTCGTCGTTGCGACCGTGAAGTTCGCACACGGGGCCTGGATCGTGATGCTGCTCATCCCATTGCTCGTCGCCCTGATGCTCGGCATCCGCCGGCACTATCTCCACGTCGGCGCGCAGCTCAAGCACATCAGAGTCGACGCCCAGCCGCGAACCACCCGAGTCCTGGTTCTGGTCGCCCATCACGACGAGCGGACCGACCGTGCCTTGCAGTACGTCTCGTTCCTCGACGTGGAATCGGTCACTTGTGTCCATGCCGAAGAGGAGCGCTCCGATGACATCGTTTATGCGTGGGATGTAATCCACCCCAAGCATCCACTGGAGGTCTTGCCGGGCGAGCACGAATCGATATCGCGTCGGATCGTTGAGCGCGTTCGGAAGGAACGGAACAGCCACCCCGAGTCAACCGTCACCGTGGTCCTCGGCGAGCAGGTGAACACCCGATCCAGATTCAGCACCTTCAGCCACCGTCACAGCCTCGCCATCAAGGCGCGGCTCCTGTTCGAGCCCAATGTCATCGTGACCGACCTCAACGTCCTGAAGCGCTCTCGGAGCAGCCGCCTGCCCAGGATGGCGATCAGCCATGTCGAGCAGGTCGTGCTGATCTCTGACATGACCCGACCGATCCGGGAAGCCCTGACCTACGCCCAAGGACTGGGGGCGCCCACCATCGCCATCCACATCGACGTTGACGCCGGCCAGCGTGAGCGGGTAGAGCGCCACTGGAAGATCGCCGGCTACGACTTCCCGTTGGAGATCGTGGAAAGCCCGTACCGGGGCATCGTCGACCCGCTGGTCGACTACCTCCGGGAGCGAAGGCGAACCGCCCTTCCCGGAACTCTGATCTGCGCTGTTCTGCCCGAGTTCGTGGTGCCAGGCAGGTTGACCCAACTGCTGCATAATCAGACCGGGCTCGCGATCAAGGGGATCCTGGCTCGAGAGGTCGGAATCGCCGTGACGAGCGTTCCCTTCCATCTCGAGGGCAATGGCAAGCCTCATCGGGAGTCTTCTGAGCAGCCGGTCAGCGAAGGCCAGGCCGTGCCGCCTGCCATGCAGCCCGCACCGGCGCAGAACATCGACCAAATCGATCCCGCCACCCCCTAAAAGGGCGGCCTCAGGGTCGGATCCTGGGCATCGATGGGGCCGATACGATGGAAGCACGACCCAACCGAGGAGTCTCAGATGCGCATGCCCGAAGACTTGGAAGCTGCATTCAATCGACAGGTCACCATGGAGTTGACGTCTGCCACCGCATACCTGCAGATGGCAGCTTTCTTCGCCAGCCGGAACTTGGTGGGCATGAGCAGCTGGATGCGGGCACAGGCGGGTGAGGAACGAGCTCATGCCGATCGATTCTTCGACTTCATCGTCGATCGCGGGAACACGGTGCACCTCGGCGACGTGCCCGCACCGCGATCTGAGTTCGCCGGTCCGGAGGAAGCCTTCGAGGCATCGCTGGCACAGGAACAGGCTGTAACCGAGGCCATTCATGGGCTCTACCGACTCGCCTCGGAGCGGGGCGACCTCGCCAGCTTTCCATTCCTGCAGACATTCATCGCCGAGCAGAACGAAGAGGAGTCAATGGTGCAGACCATCCTCGATCGCCTGCGGCTCGCCGGTGGCGACTCCGGCGCGATCTTCCTTCTCGACCACGAATTGGGAGCCCGTGGAGGCGAGCAGGGGGGATGAATTGGGGATCGCCTAGCCTCTCGCCAGTGAAGCGATCATTGGTAGTTCTGCTCTTTTTCGCGGTTGCGGGCTGCACCAGCCAGTCCGACGCCGAGGAGCCATTGGCAGCCAGCACCCCAGAGGTAATCGAAGCGCTCGGTGGCACGCCGTGCCCTGATTCGGACTTCACCTGCGTGACCATCGAGATGCCACTCGATCACTTCGACGACTCCGACGACCGGACCATCGACGTCACCTTTGCGATCCTGCCGGCCACCGGCGAGAGCAAGGGCGCCTTCGTGACTGCCACCGGTGGACCGGGCACCGCAGGCATCATGTCGGCC
The DNA here is from genome assembly GCA_036520635.1 of Acidimicrobiia bacterium. GTDB lineage: Bacteria > Actinomycetota > Acidimicrobiia > Spongiisociales > ZC4RG35 > JALYNX01. The sequence goes on along the minus strand of DATDJH010000194.1, from coordinate 3,991 downwards.
GACTCCTACACCTCTGCCCTCGATCCGGCGATCCCAGAGCAGTTCGACATCGTGTTCTTCGATCAAAGAGGGGTTGGGATGTCGGGCGGGCTGACCTGTCCAAAGGCAGCACTGGGCTTCTATCTCGCCGAGGCCGATCCCACAACGGAATCAGGCCAGGAGGCCATGGCCGACTCGGCGGAGTCCTTCGCCGGAGCCTGTGTCACCGAGATGGGTAATCCCGACTCGCTGCCCTACCTCGGCACTGCCCAGGTGATCGAAGACATCGAAGTGTTCAGGCAGACCTTTGGCTTCGAGCAGTTCGTCCTATACGGGGAGAGCTACGGGACCCAGGTGGCACAGACTTATGCCGCGGCTCATGGCGACCAGCTCGATCGCATGCTTCTCGACGGAACCGTCGACCTGACGCTCAGTGGTTTCACTTTTTACGGACAGCAGGCGACGGCATTCGGTCAAACGCTCCAGGCAACCTTCAACTCGTGCAACGCCGACGATTCATGCCTTGCCGACATGGTCGAAGATCCCGGCACCGCCTACGACGGCCTGGCAGCCCTTCTCACCGAGGGCCCTCTGACCGCCGACTTCCCCATCGCTGACGGGACCACAGTGGAGCGATCGTTCGGTCTGGCCGACCTCGAAGTCGTGGCCAGCGGCCAGATGTACGGGGAGTCCGACCGGATGATGTTCAATCGGGCCCTGGCGGCGCACTCGGGACGGGGAGACTTGGTGCCCCTACTACGACTCCTCTATCCCAACCTTGGCACGGACCCGGTGGATGAGAGCATCATCGAAGACCCGTCCTGGTCCGACGCCATCTACTACGGCGTCGAGTGCCAGGACTACAACTTCCCCGGCGACGGCCCCCAGGACGTCGTCGACTCGTTCTTCGAGGCCGGTGCCGAGTTCGACAACCTTCGACTCGGCTCGATCTTCTATGGCGACCTGCCCTGCGCCTTCTGGCCGGATCGAAACACCGACACCGAACGACCCGAGCCTCTCGTCGCCGAGGGAACGCCAACCATGGTTCTCGGAGCGACCGCTGACCCGGCGACTCCGTTCTCGAACGGAGTCTCGGTATGGACTCGACTCGACGACGGCTTCCTGCTCACACAGGGCGGCGGACCACACGTGATCTTCGGTCGGGGCAATCCTTGCCCCGACGAGGACACCACGGCCTTCATCATCGATGGGACCAAGCCTTCAGTCTCGACATGCGAGGGAGTGGTCGCTGACATCTACGTGCCCCTGATCCCGGCATCGGTCGAGGAGTTCGAGGACGCCGAGGCCCTATTCGATGCAGTCGAGTGGGAGATCAACTACCTGCCCGAGTACTACTACTGGGACGGGGTCGAGGATTCCGGAGCCGGGTGCAATCTCGGAGGCAGCATGGCCTTTCTCGTCACCGACGTTGGGTACGGGTTCGACTTTGTCGACTGTGCTCTCACCGACGGGTTGGTACTCAGCGGGACCGGTAGCTACGACTACGACACCGACACATTCGCCCTCGAGGTGACGATCGGATCCCCGGACTGCGCCTACTCCTACGAGCGAGCCGGCGCTGACATCAGCCTCGAGGACTCATGTCCATCCGACTCTTTCGAGGCGTGAATAGCGAGGAGCGGTCCATCACCCTGATTCAATTGATTGGCCCCAGCGGGCTCCGTGCGGAGCTGACGAACTACGGGGCCAGGCTGACCAGACTTTTGGTCCCCGACGGCCAGGGCCAAGCACTGGATGTTGCCCTCGGCTTCGACACCATCGCCGAGTACAAGGACCACAAGAACCTCTACTTCGGGGCCACCGTCGGCCGCGTGGCCAATCGGACCGCCAATGCGAGCTTCACCCTCGATGGCGTTGAGCATGCCCTGGCGGCGAACGACGGGGCCAATCACCTGCACGGAGGACCTGATTTCGGCTTCGATCGGGTGCCCTGGGAAGCCGGTGAAGTGAACACGGACAGCGCGTCCGTCACCTTCTTTCGTGTCAGCCCTCATCTCGAGGAGGGCTACCCGGGAAATCTAGAAGTCGCAGTCACCTACACATTGACCGTGGACGGCGGACTGCGTATCGACTTTCAGGCGGTCACCGATCGGCCCACTCCGGTCAACCTCGCCCATCACACCTACTGGAACCTTGCTGGCAGCCACAGCGGAATGACCGTGGACCACCACCTTCTCACCGTTCTGGCCGATCGATACACCCCCACCGACGAAAGTCTCATCCCTCTCGGCCCGCTTCAAACCGTCGACGAAACACCACTCGACTTTCGGTCACCGACAGCGGTGGGCCCCCGAGCCAACTCATTTGCCTCCGGGCCAACGAAGGGGCTCGACCACAACCTCGTGCTCTCGGAGTGGGACGGGACGCTGCGCCTCGCCGCCACCCTGGAGAGTCCGCCGAACGGGCTCGCCATGGAGCTGCACACCACCGAGCCCGGAGTCCAGGTCTACTCGGGCGGTCATATGCCGCCTACGACTGGAAAGGACGGGGTGGTCTATCCGACACGGGGCGGAATCTGCCTGGAAGCACAGCATTTCCCGGACTCACCCAACCAACCGCAGTACCCGACGGTGCTTCTCGAGCCCGGCAGCACCTACCGCCAAACGACCGAGTACCGCTTCTACAGCCGCTGACTACTCGTCGACGACGGTGGTGGCGACCGGGGTCCGCGACGCCACCACATCGGCGAGAGACTGGCCTGGGAGAAGCGGGGCGTGGCAGGCGGCGAGGTGATCCTTCGAATGCGCCCGCAACTCGGGAACTTCCTCGGCACAGAGGTCGAATGCGATCGGGCACCGGGTGCGGAAGACGCAACCCGACGGCGGGTTGACGGGACTGGGCAGATCACCGGCGAGGACGATCCGATGCCGGGTGCGCTCGATCGTGGGATCAGGGATCGGGACCGCCGAAAGCAGGGACTGGGTGTAGGGATGTATCGAGCGGTCGTACACCTCCTTGTGGTCGCCAACCTCCATGAGCTTGCCCAGGTACATCACCGCGATTCGATCGCTGATATGCCTCACCACGGACAAGTCATGGGCGATGAAGAGGTACGACAGACTGAGCTCCGTCTGAAGATCCTCGAGCAAATTGAGGATGCCTGCCTGAATCGACACGTCGAGAGCCGAGACCGGCTCGTCGAGGATGATCAGAGATGGGCGCAGGCTGAGGGCCCTGGCGATCCCGATTCGCTGCCTTTGCCCACCAGAGAACTCGTGGGGAAATCTCGTCGCGTGATCTGGCGAAAGCCCAACCAGTTCGAGCAACTCGCCAACGATTGCCCGATGGTCTCCCGGGACCTTGTGCACTTCCAAGGGCTCCGCGATTGCCGCGCCGATGGTCATTCTGGGGTCGAGCGAGGCATATGGGTCCTGGAAGACGATCTGCATCTCGGAGCGGAGCCCGCGCAGCTCCTCACGACTGAGCGTGGTCATCTCCTGGCCGCGGAACCTAACCGACCCGGAGGTCGGCTCGAGCAGGCGGAGGATGCATCGACCCACCGTCGACTTGCCCGACCCGGACTCACCTACGAGCCCGAGGGTCTCACCCGGTTGCAGACTGAAAGAGACACCTGATACTGCGTGGACCGTCTGCTTGATGACTTTGGCTCCGACATTCTGACGCACCTCGAAGAGCTTGAAGAGATCGGTTACCTCGAGCAGTGGCTCGCTCAAGCACTCACCTCCGCGGCAATCTCTTCGACCCGGATGCATGCAGTTTCAATCGACCCGAAGGGCCTGAGGTCGGGAATCTCGCCGGAGCATGCATCTATGGCGTAAGCGCAACGGATGCGGAAGGCGCACCCGCTTGGAGGCCGCATCATGTTCGGTGGAGCGCCCGGGATGGGAACGAGCCGGTCGATGTTCGCATCCGGCAGAGAGGTGAGTAGCCCCCGGGTGTAAGGATGAGTTGGGCGGAGGAAGATGTCGTGCGCCTCGCCGCGCTCGGTGACCCGACCCGCATACATCACTTGAACCCGGTCGGCGATACG
>DATDJH010000193.1:0-2705 GCA_036520635.1 Acidimicrobiia bacterium | reverse complement strand
TCACGCCGAGCACGGGGTCGCTGATAACGAATTCGACGGTCCGGGAGGCGAGGTCGGCCAGCCGCTCCGAGGCGCTGCCACCGGGGGGCACAGCCGTGATCAAAGCATCGACCACACCGGGAAGCTCGTCCTCGACCAGGGTGGCGATGAGGTCATCGCGATCTACGAAATAGTCATAGAGCGTGGTTCGCCCGACGCCCGCGGCGAGTGCGATCTCGCCAAGCGGGAGGTCGGCGGTGCCTGCTTCGCGAATGAGGGTTTTTGCCGCGTTGAGCAGAGCGCTCCTGGTGAGCGCCTTGTGTTCGTCGATCGTGGCTGCGCGAATGCGTGGCATCGAGAAACGAAAGGCTATCCCGACTTCGCGGCAACGGCCACAAGAGTTGCCGCCTAGGACGGAATCAAGCGGCGTAGATTCGTGGTCCAGGAGGAACACCATGCCCAACGGATCAGAGAGCCAATCGAGCGGAACCGAGAAGGTAAAGGTTCAGACCCGGGCCCGACCCTGGAGCGGCTTGCTACTCGGCATGCTCCTCGGCATTTCTCTGGCGGTGATCCTGCAACAGGCCGGAGTCTGGCCCTTGGATCGACTCCTTCTATTCGGTTTCGCCGGATTGTTCGGTTTGATCGGAATTCTGCTCACGGGTTGGGGTCGAGAGAGCGCCTCCGGATTCTCCTCGGTGGTACCTCTAGTCCTCGCAGTGGCAATGGTCGGATGGGGTGCCACCGGCCTGACCCAGCTGGACGAGCACGGAGAGCTCAATGGGGGTTGCACGGTCGAAGCCCAGTCAGACGTCGACAGCACGATCATGACCGACACCACCCGCCAGGAGCCATTCGAGGTCGATCCAGAAGGTGGCCTCTCGTGGTCCGCAACATCTCCCGCCCCGATCACGGATCACACCTGGGAGATCTGGGTGGATGTCGGTGGGTTCCAGGTTGTGGTCGCCGAAGGGAGTGACTCCAACGCCGACCAAAACCTCGAGAATTCTGGCGACGTTCCCGACATCTCGGTATACGTCGAGGAGGTGACCTCGATATCCGGCCAACAGATTCGTGGAGTGGTCGAGGTCGGTGGGAGCATCGACGGTGATGGGGGCGCATGCGATGGCTTTGCGTTTGTCCGGCTCACCGCCGACTTCTTCGACACCCTGATCTCGCGGATAGCCGCCGCCCTGGCACTCATCTCCCTCATCGCTCTGATCACGATTACAGCGCGGCGCACCCGGATGGCGGACGTCGTGCCTGAAGCGGCAGCCACCTCTGCCGGAGCCGCGGCAGCCAACCAGCCAATGGATGATGCGACCGATGAGGCGTCGACCGCAGTCGAAACCGAGACTCAGACCGATGGCGGGGCCATGGGAGCGGCGAAACCCGACGACACTCCGCCCGATGACGACGAAGGGTTCCCACCCACGACCTGACTCCAACAAGATCAGCCGTCTTGGCAAACCGGGGTAACGCCACCAAACTCCGGGGAGTGTTCATTGGTGGTCCCGAGTTGAGCCCCGAGGTGGTGGCTGACTGGCGTGACCAAGCTGCGTGCTCTGGATTGCCCCATTCGGTCTTCTTCCCGGTGGGCGACGACCTCGAAGTCGCGATCACAAACGCCAAGAGAATCTGTGCCATCTGCCCTGTGACCGACGACTGCCTGGAATTCGCCCTCGAGACGAATGAGAAGGCAGGGATCTGGGGCGGGACGTCCGAAGAGGACCGCAAGGCTCTCCGCCGGAAGTGGCTGGCCACTCGCCGTCGGGTGGGTTGAGGAATCGGGGGCACCGCTCTGACTCCGGTCAAGCGCGCCACCACCGGCGTGGCACTCATATTTCTGGCCAACGGCGCGGTCGTTGGCAGCTGGATCCCACGCCTCCCCGAAATCAGGGATCGACTATCCATGGATCTCGACACCCTGGGCCTGACTCTCGCCCTGGGTGGCCTCGGGGCTCTCCTCGGGTCCTCCGTGAGTGGCGTCCTCTTGGGTCGCTTCGGAGCCAGGCGGTCCGCCGTGGTTGGGTCCGTGGTGCTCTTCGGCCTGCTTCCACTCATTGCCGTCGTGCCCACTCCGTTCCTCTTCGGGACGCTCCTGGCGATACTCGGGTTTGTCGACGCTCAGACCGATGTCGGCATGAATGCGGTGGGGGTCAGGGTCGAAGAGTCCGTCGGTCGCTCGATCATGACCCGTCTCCACGGTCTGTGGAGTCTGGGCACCCTGGTCGGGTCCGCCTTCGCCGCCTTCGCCGTCCTGGTCGGAGTGGGGCTCGGGCCGCAGCTCTTGGCCCTTTCGGCCGCGGGTCTCGTGGTCATCGCGTTCGCAGCACGCTTGGTGCCGGACAGCACCCCCCGACGGGGCACGGGTGAGAGATCAGGAAGGATCGCGATCGGCCTGATCCTCGCTGGCGCCACCGCGGTGATGATCGAAGGTGCCCCCATGGACTGGGGCGCAATCTTCCTGATCGACATCACCGGTGCTTCCGGGGCTGTTGTCGGCACCGCAGCCATCGTCTTCACAGCTGGAATGCTCGTGGGGCGGATGGCCGGCGACCATGTGGTCGACCGGTTTCACGGTGTCCCCACCGTCGTCGCCGGGATCCTGGTCTCGGCCTCCGCCATGACGTTGGTCGTGTTCACTGAGTCGACACCGATGGCGCTGGTCGGGTTCGGGATCTGGGGGCTTGGAATCTCCGTGGTGCTTCCGGTTCTCTACAAGC
>DATDJH010000192.1:0-10547 GCA_036520635.1 Acidimicrobiia bacterium | reverse complement strand
CCGTCAGCACGCAGCGTGACATTGATCTTGGTGCAGAAACCGGCCATCGCCTCATCGACCGAGTTGTCGACGACCTCCCAAATCAGATGGTGGAGGCCTCGGGGACCGGTCGATCCGATGTACATGCCGGGCCGGCGCTTGACGGCTTCGAGACCGTCGAGAACGGTGATGTCTTTGGCTTCGTAGCTGTCGCGGGTGGCCGTCACGACCCTCCTTATGGGACCTGGATGGAAGGTGGAGTCCGCCTACTCGCGGATACTTTCACGTATGTCATTTTACCGATATTTACTGACAAAAACCAATCCATCCGTTGCGGGAGCGATCAGTTTCGCGACGGCGGGATCACCTCAACCTGATCGACGACGCCTTCCCCAAAACGCTCCGACAACGTCTCGACCAATTGGGTTGCCCCGTACCTGAGAAAAGCCACCATCGAGGGCGCCGAAGCCTCGACAACCAGGGTCCGGCCCTTGATCACCACCGGGCGCGACCTGCCCACCCACGGGGTCCCGGCCAAATCGTCCCACTCATCGATCAGCTGGGACATGAGCACCGGGTCGGGCAGCCCCATCTTGCGAAAGACATCGCCAAGAGAGGATTCGAACGACGAGAGGTCCCCGCCGTTCATCGTCGAATCCCGTCTTCGACCCTCCACACCGACCCCGGGACCGGGACGTCCTCGGGTCGGGCCGAGGTGATCAAGGTCTGGGCACTCTGGGGGATGGCCCCGGCGAGCGCCTTGGCGCGGACCGGGTCGAGCTCGGAGAAGACGTCATCGAGAAGCAGCACCGGCTGCTCGCCGACTGCATCGGCCACCGCCCGGTGCGCGGCCAGCTTCACGGCGAGGGCCATCGTTCGCTGCTCACCCTGACTCCCGTGGGTGCGGGTGTCGACCCCGTCGATCAAGAACACGGGCTCATCCCGATGTGGGCCGGTCGTAGTCAGCCGGCGATCGAAATCTGCTTTGCGCGATGCCTCCAAGGCCGTTGCAATTGCGGTGGCGAACTCCCCCGAGGCAGCAGTGGAGATCTCGCCGGTTGTCCAGGAGCATCGATAGCCCAGGGTTGCGAGATCTGTGCGCTGGGAGATCTCCCGATAACTCTCCTCGAGCCAAGGAGCCAGAGTCTCCAGCACCGCGGCTCGCCGCGCCATCACCCTTCCTCCCGATTGGGCGAACCTGGAATCCCAGACCGAGAGGGTCGCCTCATCCCTCTCGCCCGCTCTGAGGAACGCATTGCGCTGGCGCAGGGCACGGTCGAACTCGGCCTGGTCGAGATGTGCGGCGGGCCACAGCTGGAGGGCAATCTCGTCGACGAGGTCCCTCCTGTACGCCGGTCCGCGTTTGACGAGGTCCAGATCCTCGGGAAGGAACGCGATGACCCGAACCACCCCCAACAAGTCCGCCGCTCGTCGCAGCCTGGTCTTGTCCACCTGGGCGCGCCGGGGCCCGGTCCGATTCAGTTCGATCTCCACCAATCGCGTTCGTTGATCGCTCGAGATGCCGGCTCGGACAACTGCTCCCGCTGCGCCGTCCCTGATGAGAGAGCCCTCGTCGACCGAGCGGAACGACCTGAGAGTCGCCAGAAACCCAATGGCTTCCAGCAGATTTGTCTTACCAGCCCCGTTGGGGCCGAGCAGGAGATTCACGCCCGGGTCGGGGCTCCATTGGAGAGACTCGTATGACCGGAAGTCAGAGAGCGATAACCAGTCGACCTGCATTCACACTCGGACGGGCATCAGCAGGTAGAGGAACTCATCGTCGGCTCCGTGGTCGATCACGCTCGGCTTGAAAGCGTCGATCACCCGGATTCGAACCGAATCACCGGGGATGGCGGACACGCCGTCTTGGAGATATCTGGGGTTGAAGGCGATGGATACTTCCTCGTCGGTCCCGGTGTAGACACCGTCGAGGTGCTCGGCCTCGGCGCCGACGTCCTGACGGGTCACCGTAACTTCGATGCCACCTTCCATCAGTTTGAGGCGAACCGGGATGTGGTCCTCGGCAACCAGGCTCACCCGCCCCAGGGCATCAAGCAGGGTCTCTTTCTCGACGACCACCTGGTTGGGATAGACGTCGGGCAGCAGTGACTGGTATTTCGGAAAGCTGCCGTCGATCAGCCGAAGCCGGAGTTGCCCCTTGTCGGAGGTGAATACCGCTTCACGATCGAGCAGTTGCGCCGTCACTTTTGTCGAGCCGATGGTCCTGGGCAGTTCCCGCAATCCACGGGCCGGAACCAGAGCCGTGCCCTGCAGCCCGACCCCGGTGAGATCTCTTCGCGCAAGTCGGTACGAATCGGTGGCGACCATCCGTAGGCCGGTCTCCGAGCCCTCGAACAACACGCCGGTGAGGATGGGACGGGCTCCGTCTCCGGAGGCCGCGATCGTCACCTGGTTGATGGCTTCGGCCAGCTCCTCCCCATCGACTTCCACCCCGTCCGAGACGATCTCCTCGTGAAGTGGAAAGTCGTCGAGGGCCAGCGGTCGCAGAGTGAAACGGGGGCCATTGCCCTGGATCTCGATGTCATTGTCGGAGCTCCCGATGGTCACCGCTCCAGCCGGCATCTTCCGCACCGCCTCCGACAGCAGACGCCCCGGAATCACCGCTCGTCCCTCCTCGAGCACCTCGACTTCCGCCGAGGTCCGCACGGTGATGTCAAGGTCGGTGCCAGTAACTCGCAGACTCGTCCCTGAAACTTCGCAGAGAAGTCCCTGAAGCACCGGCAACGCGGTCCGAGTCCCAACGGCGCGGTTCGCCCTGGCGAGGACATCGGCCAGGTCGTCTCGCTGAGCTCGGATTCTCACAGGTGGTTGTCCCTTCTTCTTTTTCTACTGAGTGTCATTTAAAGAGTATTAGTCGTAGTAGGGGGCTGTGTATTTGTGGATTTGTCGTGGATCTCGTGGTGGGCATTGCAGATTGTGCTGTGCAGGGGGCTGTTGACGATCCGGGGAGAAGTCCGGTGGTTCGTGGGACAACTCAATTGCCTGTGGATACGACCCCACCTTTCCTCAGGTCCTGTGTTAATTGGGTGACCCGGTCGAAGACCGCACGATCTGACCGCAGGATGCGCTTCACCTTCTCCACTGAATGGAGGACCGTGGTGTGGTCGCGCTGGAAGTGCTCGCCGATCTTGGGGAGGGAGAGGTCGGTCAATTCCCGGCACAGATACATCGAGATCTGACGGCACAGCACCAGTGGCTGGCGCCGGCTCGGGCTCAGCACGTCCTCAACCGAGAATCCGTAAGCGGTGGCGGTGGTCCGGATGATGGTGTCGGGCCCGAGTGGGATCGGCTCATCCGGGGTCACTATGTCACGAAGCACTCGTTCCGCAGTGTCCAGGTCGATGTCGCGGCGGTTCAGGGCTGACCAAGCGGTGACCCGGGTCAGAGCACCCTCGAGCTCTCGGATGTTGTCCGAAACCAGGCCGGCAATGTGCTCGAGGACATCGATGGGCACCGGGCGGGGCGCGAACTCGGCGTTGCGCTTCAGGATGGCGAGGCGGGTCTCGACGTCAGGCGGCTGGATATCGGTGAGAAGGCCCCATTCGAATCTGCTCCGGAGGCGGTCCTCAAGTGAAGAGAGGTTGCGGGGGTGCCGGTCCGAGCTGATGACCATTTGCTTACCGGACTCGTACAGCGAATTGAAGGTGTGGAAGAACTCCTCGAGGATCTGCTCTTTGCCCTCGAAGAACTGGACATCGTCGAGGAGGAGTATGTCCACCCCGCGGTAGCGGTGCTTGAAGTCGTCGGGGCGCTTGCGCCGGATCGAGTCGATGAAATCGTTGAGGAAGTTCTCCGACGAGATATACCGGACCACGAGATTCGGATACATCTCGAGTGCCTGATGGCCGACCGCGTTCAGAAGGTGGGTCTTGCCCAGACCGGCCCCGCCGTAGATGAAGAGCGGGTTGTAGTGGGCCCCCGGTTGCTCGGCCACAGCCATGGCTGCCGCCCAAGCAAACCGATTCGACTGACCGACGACGAAACTCTCGAAGCGGTAACGGGAAAAGAGGTTGGATGGGGAGCCTTTGCCGGTTCGATCCTGGGACAGATCCCCCTGCTCGCCCTCCTCGTCACGATCAAGGGTGAGTTGCTGGTCCGATTGCTCGACTTCGACAACCCTGTACCGGGGCGGCGCTTCGGTCCCGTAGATCTCCCGGAAGGCGTCTTCGATCAGATCACCGTGCTTGTCACGAACCCACCGCAGGTGGAACTCGCTCGGTGCCGTGAGCACCGGGGTCCGGCCTTGGAAGTCGGGCTCGATCCGCGACAACCAGGTCTCCCAATTTCCTTTGGAAGCTCCCGCCCTCAGAATGTTCTGAAACTGAACCCAACCGTCGGGCGCTGTATTTGCTTGTGTCAACGGACCACTCCTCCAAATCCCGTCGAGTTGTCCACAGACACGTCCACATCTGTGGAAATGACTGTGAACATCCGTCGGGACGTCTTCCAGTTTGTCACCGAGAGCGGTCCAGTCATCCAGCTACGACGGGGAAGTCGATCGCGCTCCCAAGGTCAAGGCAGCCGAGTATTGACCCCGAGTCGTCAGGTCGTCAAGAACGCGGAAATCAACAGTGTGCATGACTAACCCCATATCTATCCACAAGAAAACCCCAGGTAGTAGTTGGTTTTTCCAAAGTTTCCCATGCCGTTTTCCTGTCAGGTATGCATCGAGGGGTTGATGGGTTCTTTTCGCGAACCATGCGAATTCTTCGCGGTCCGGGAGTGGTCAGACAGTGCAGGGACCTGGTGGTCCCTCCGGGGAACGCTTTGACATAACTTCTGGACACTTCGTAACCTGTCATTCTTCGTCCACCCCCTCTACGAATCGCGGGCCATGAAACGGACTTACCAACCAAAGGTTCGACGTCGGAAGCGCCGTCACGGCTTTCGTCATCGCATGCAGACTCGGGCCGGCCGTGCCACCATCAAGGCGCGCCGCCTCAAGGGCCGGAAACGTCTCACTGCCTGAGATCGAACCACTTCGCTCCCCGCGCGATTTTCGAAGGGTCTTGAATGAGGGAACCAGACGTCGCTCTGGTGCCGTGGTCATGGTTCAATGTCCAGGACACGCGGGGCCACCTCGAGTCGGGTTCGTGGTCTCGAAGAGTGCCGGGGATGCGGTGACCCGGAACCGGATCAAACGCCGTCTGCGCCACATCGTGCGGACGTTGCCGCTCAAACCAGGAATTGACTACGTGATCATCGGCGCCAGCCAGGTAGCAGAGGTCTCTCACCCCCAATTGGTGGGTTGGATGGAACGCGCCCTCGAGGGATCCGTCGATGCCTGACTGGTTGCGCCCTCGATCCCTGGCAGTGGGGATGATCCTGATTTACCAGAAATTGGTAGCTCCGAACCTCAGGGCGAACTGCCGGTACCAGCCGACGTGCTCTCATTACACCGCCGAGGCAATCACCCGCTTTGGCGTGATCCGTGGCAGTTGGCTCGGTATGAAGCGAATCGGCAGGTGTCATCCGTTGCGCCCCGGTGGCTACGACCCGGTCCCTGAAACCTGGAGAACTCAATAATGGGTCGTTTGTTCAGCCTTCTCGAGCAGGCCTTGGGCACGGTGCTCGCCTTCTTCTACGACCTCCTGGTGCCACCCTTCAGCGAGGGCAACGGGCTCGGGCTCTCCATCATCCTCCTCACCATTTTCATCAACATCCTGGTTTTTCCGCTGACGCTGAAGCAGACCAGGGCCACCCGAGCCTTCCAAGCCATCCAGCCGGAGATCAAGCGGCTACAGAAGGAGTACAAGGACGACCCCCAGGAGATGCAGAAGCGTCTCATGGCGTTGCAAAAATCGGCCGGCGCCACCCCTGGGGGCTGTTTGCTCCCGCTGTTGGTCCAGATGCCGATTTGGTTCGCCCTTTTCCGACTGCTGAGGACTCCCCTGATCTTCGTGGAGGGATCCACCACCGTGCTGGTGGAAGGAGCGGCCCATCCGGTGAATCCACTGTCCGCTTTGGGGATCGCTCTGATGGATGGGTCCGAGAAGCTGTTCCTCGGGATGAACTTGAGCGTGTCCCCCAGCCAGGCCTTCAAGGTCAGCCTGGCGGTCGCGGTCCCCTATCTGATCCTGATGGCGATCATGGTGGCAAGCCAATACGTGCAGCAATGGCATTCGACCTACGGCCAGGTGCGGCCCACCGACCAAAAGGGCGCCGGGGCCCAGCAGGCTCTGACCAAGATAATGCCCTTATTCATTGGGTTTATCTCATGGAACTTCCCGGCCGGCCTGGTCCTCTACTGGACCACCTCCAACCTGTTCCGGCTTGGCCAGCAGGCGTTGATCTTCAAACTCGATGGGCGTCCCACCCCCGGTGCCACACCGGACGAATCAGACCAGGCGATCGAATCCGACAACGGCGATCCCAAGAAACCGCAGACGGGGGCAGTTGACAAGCGCCGCAGGCGCAGGAGGAGATGACGTGGATTATCTAGAGGTACGGGCGCGTACCGTGGATTTGGCGGTTGAGGCGGCGATGACCGAATTGGGAGTCACCGACCGTGAGCAGCTTGCCGTCGAAGTTCTCCAGGAGCCGGAGAAGGGTTTTCTTGGCTTTGGAGGGATGGATGCTGTGGTGCGAGTCACCCAGCGCAAAACGAGACGGCGTCGCAATGAGCGGCGACGCAACCCCAAAGAGCAACGCACGGACAATCGACCCCGACAAGAAGCGTCGAAATCGGGTAAGAATGGGGACAGCCGACAGAAGAGCAATGCCAACAGCAAGGGTCGCGATATGAATCGTCAGGACAAAAATGATCAACCCAGGATTGATGATCGTCCGGTGATGACGATCGAGGACCAGGCTCGAATCGCCGGTGAATTCCTCGAGGGTTTGGTCGCCGCCTACGGGCTCGAGGGCACGGTTTCAACTGCCGTCGTCGAGGATGTGATCGTCGCAGACGTCAACGGTGATCAGACTGAGGCCCTGGTCGGGGTCCGGGGCTCGGTGCGCTCCGCAATTCATGAGTTGACCCGAACCGTCATGCAGCGTTATGCCCAAGATACGGCGCGGCTTCGACTCGACATCGCGGGATACGCGGAAAGACGTCGTCAGGCACTGACCATCTACGCCGAGCAACTGATAGAACAGCTGATGGCCGAAGGTGGGGAGATCATGCTGGAGCCAATGAGTCCTGCCGATCGCAAAGTGATCCATGACGCAGCCGCCGCCCATGAAGGGGTGCAGTCCTATTCAGAAGGCGAAACCCCCCGTCGTTACGTGGTTTTGACCCGGGTCGATGGCGACCTCGATGCCGAGAACGAGATCGACAACGATGATGAGGATGCGGTGGACGACACCGCTTATCTGTCCGAAGAGGAATGATCCGCAACTGATTTGGATGGGAAGGGGGCCTACGGGCTCCCTTTTCCGATGGCCGGCTTCCTACGACCGATAGAGTCCGGTTTCACGTGAAACACTCTGAGACCTGGGCCCGCTGTGCGTCATGGGCTGGCGTGGAGCTCGATTCGAGTGCTCTATCGCGACTCGAGGTCTACGAGCAGTGGCTGGCCACCGAGGCGATCGATGCCGGTGGTCTGGGGCCCGGGGAGCGAGATCGGGTACATGACCGGCACATCGGGGACTCGCTGCTTTTCGCCGGCGGGCTCGATAACAAACCTGAGAGCGTGCTCGATGTTGGCTCCGGTGTCGGGCTACCCGGGATTCCCCTTGCCATCGCCATGGCGAGCATCCCATTCACCTTGCTTGATCGCTCCGTTCGTCGCACCGACATGTTGCGACGGATCACCCGGATCCTGGACCTGGAAAATGTCACGGTGGAACAAGGGGAAATCAAAGGTGCCCCTCGACAAGAAGCGGCGATCGTCTCCCGGGCCACCTTTCCCCCGGATCAAGCCCGACAGGTGTTCCTCCCGCTGCTTCGCCCGGAAGGGGTGGCTGTTCTCGGCGGATCCTGGACCCGACCACCCACCGATCCGGGGTGGACCGTGATCGAGATCCCACCCACGGTCCTTGACCACAGGATCTGGCTTCTTATGATGCGTCAAACGTGACAGATCATGGACCATTGGTCGTGGCCCTCGCCAACCAGAAGGGTGGTGTCGGCAAATCGACGACGGCGATCAATCTGGCTGCGGCGTTGGCATTCCAGGGGCAACGTACATTGCTCATCGATCTCGATCCCCAGGGCAATGCCACCAGCGGTCTTGGAATCGATCGGGCCTCGATCGATGTCTCCATCTATGACGTGATGCTCAAGGAGTCGGAGTTGGTCGACGCCATCGAACCCACCTCGGTGCGGGATTTGTTCGTGGTACCGGCCACTATTGATCTCGCTGGCGCCGAAATCGAGCTGGTTTCGTTGTTTTCACGTGAAACAAGACTCCGAAACGCGATCCAGACCTCGGGAGACGGACATGACGTGATTCTCATCGACTGTCCCCCGTCGTTGGGTTTGCTCACGGTCAACGCTCTCACCGCGGCCGATGAGGTGATGATTCCGATCCAATGTGAGTACTACGCACTCGAAGGGCTCAGCCAGCTTCTCAGAAACGTGCAATTGGTGACCACAAACCTCAACCCCAGCTTGAAGGTTGGGGGAGTTGTCCTCACCATGTACGACGGCCGAACCAAACTGTCCAAGGACGTGGCACAACAGGTGCGCGAGCATTTCGGGGAGATCACCTATCGCAGTGTCATCCCCCGCTCGGTGCGGCTCTCCGAGGCACCGTCATATGGAGAGCCGATCGAGGCCTTTGACCCGATGAGTCGAGGGGCAATCGCCTACCGCCACCTGGGCAAGGAATTCCGGGAACGGCATGGGCTGAAGGAGAAGAAGTAGCGATGACGACAAGACGCTCCGGTCTGGGTCGTGGTCTGGATGCCCTGATCCCATCCACGCCCGCGGTCGAACCCAGTGGTTTCAGGATGGTCCCGGTGGACAGCATCGTCGCCAATCCCGACCAGCCACGGACCCACTTCGACGACGACACCCTCGAGGAGTTGGCCGCCTCGATGCGGGAGGTGGGTGTCCTCCAGCCGATTGTGGTCACCGACACCGGCAGCGGGTTGGTGCTGATCGCCGGAGAGCGGAGATGGCGGGCCGCGAAACGAGCCGGCCTCGCCACGATCCCGGCCGTGGTTCGCGAGGCCACCGGTTCGTCGACGCTGGTCGAGGCTCTGGTTGAGAACGTTCAACGTCAGGATCTGAGCCCGTTGGAGGAGGCGAACGCCTACCACCACCTCCTGGAAGATTATGGAATGACCCAGGAGCAGGTCGCCGATCGGGTCGGGAAGTCACGACCTGCGATCTCCAACACCTTGCGGCTACTCCAGCTTCCACTCGAGATCCAGGCCCACGTTGACAATGGTGAGTTGTCCGCAGGTCATGTGAGAGCTCTCGTCGGGATGGAGGACACGGCCTATGCCACCCATCTCGCGACCCGCGCCATCGCCGAGGGGTGGAGCGTCAGGCAGATGGAAGAAGCGGTACGGACCCGAAAATCGCTGGAAACCGGCTCTGCCTCTGCTGGCAGGGTCAAGGCACTCCGCCCGGTCGAGATCATCGAATTGGAGAAGCGCCTCGGTGAGCGCCTCGGCGCCCCGGTGAAGATCGACTATCGCAACGAGAAGGGCAAGCTGGAGATCAGGTTCGGGTCGCTCGAAGACCTGGAGCGCATCTACCGCAGTTTCACCGGGTAGCGGCGGCGTTCGCGAAGAAGCGGGTGATCCCGTCGACCACGGCAAGGCCGACTTCGTCGTCGAGTTTCGCCCGGGAAACGACCACAGCTGGTGCGCTGGTGTCTTTGAGCAAAGCACTGGCCCGACCCTCCACCTTGTCTCCGGTGATCGACGCGATCGATCTCGCCAACATCTCTCCCGCCGAGGAACTGCTGTGCTCGGTGGCGAAAAAGAAGACACTGTCGTCGCCGTCGGGATTCGTTTGGAACGCCACGATCAGGTCGGATCCCATGCGGTTGGCCCGCTGGGCACGGACCCGCTCCGGGAGCGACGCGTCTTGCGAGCGTGACATGACGGGGAGACCACCCAATTCTTGGAGGGCCAAAGCGGTCGCCGAGGCCGCCTCCCAGGCCATGGTTGCCTCGTGGGGGTCCCGGCAACCGGCATCGACATAGATCCTGGCGCCTGCCACGGTCGTCGGCAGCCGACGGAGCCACTCCCGTTCCCGAACCGCATGTCGGCTCTCCTTCATCTCGCCACGGGTCACGAGATGGACTTCGGTCACGACTTCTGGCCCCGCTTTCCCGTCCTCGGCGAGGTTGCGGTTGTGTTGAAACTCCACCACGGCCGCTTCGGTCTTAGGGCCGAAGATCCCGTCAACTTTCCCCGCGTCGAATCCCATGGAGTTGAGGCGTGATTGGAGCTCGGTGACGTCCTCGCCGCGAAACATCGGTCGTCGGAAGAAGAGCAACCGGTCTCCCAGGCGGTAGCCGGCCTCGTAGAGGGACCTCCAGGTGTTGGGGCCGACTATTCCGTCGACAACCAGGCCTTTGGCCTTCTGGAAGTCTTTGACCGCGACGACAGTGCTCTCCCCGAATACACCACGTGGATCAGAGTTG
>DATDJH010000191.1:0-2593 GCA_036520635.1 Acidimicrobiia bacterium | reverse complement strand
CGCTCCCTTCGCCTGCAACAACAAGCTGATCGGGGCCCGCAACATGCGGATGCTCTACGACACGCTGATCACCCCGACCGAGCTCTATCACTCAGCTCGTGACTACGACGGTCATGGCACCCACACCGCCAGCACTGCCGCAGGGAATGCCGGTGTCGAGGCTTCGATCTTCGGTCGGGACTTTGGCGAGATTTCCGGAATCGCCCCCGACGCGTGGGTGGTCATGTACTCGGCGTGTGGAGACCAGGGCTGCTTTGGAGGTGACCTCGCCGGGGCTATCGACCAGGCGGTCGCCGACGGTGTCGATGTGATCAACTACTCCATCGGAAGCGACACCCCGGGGCTGGACGGGATCGATGACATCGCATTCCTGTTTGCTGACTTCGCGGGCGTCTTCACTTCGGTGTCTGCAGGCAACGCCGGGCCGGGGGCAAGCACGGTTGGCGCTCCCGCCAGCACTCCATGGGTCATCACCGTGGGCGCTAGCGAGCAAAACCGAGCCTTCGTGGCCCAGGTCAAGATCGACAATGGGAGCAAGAGCCGCTGGTCTCATTTCTTCAAGAAGGACTCCGGGATCTTCGAAGGAGCCTCGGTTGGTGCAGGCACCCATGGAAAGTTCCCGTTCGTCGATTCGGCGGATCACGGCAACGAGGCTTGTGATCCTGCCGTGGACTTCGACCCCGACATCACCGGAATGGTGGTCCTCTGCCCGAGGAGCCCGGGTCGAACCGAGAAGAGCCTTGCTGTGTTCGAGCAGGGCGGGGTCGGCATGGTGATGTACAACGCTGACGACGTTCAGTCGCTGCTCACCGACAACCATTACGTTCCATCCGTCCTGGTCAACCACAGTGACGGGCTGGCTCTCAAGGCATACATTGCCAAGGCGGGCTCCAACGCCCGGGTGCGCCTCACGGCAGCGGAGGCGGAACACCAGCGGGGCAACGAAATGTCGGAGTTCTCCTCACGGGGCCCGGTTGGCGAGCCGGCCTCGCCGGACATCATCAAGCCCGATGTAACCGCGCCGGGGGTGCAGATCCTCGCCGGGAACACACCCACTCCGACTGCGAGCGCCCCTGGTGAGTTGTTCCAGGCGATCTCTGGCACCTCGATGTCCAGCCCGCACGTCGCAGGGCTACTGGCACTGCTCAAGCAGGCTCATCCCGAGTGGACGCCGGCGATGGCCAGGTCGGCCCTGATGACGACAGCCCGTCAGGATGTCCGGCAAGAAGATGGGCACGGCCGAGCCGACCCCTTTGACTTCGGCGCCGGGCATGTCGACTTCAGCGGAAGGACGACTTCCGAAGGATCGGTGTTCAATCCCGGCTTGGCTTACGACGCAGGAGTTTTCGATTACCTCGGGTTCCTCTGCGACACGTCTGCCAGCTATCTGACGCCCGCGTTTACCGGCCTCAGTTGTGACGATTTTGGGGGTATCGGCTTCCAAACCCAGTCGGAAAATCTCAACTACCCCTCGATCGGGGTCAGTGAGATACCAGGGTCGAAGACCGTGATCCGAACCGTGACCAATGTGTCGGACAAGACCACCAGCTACCGAGCCAAAGTCGACGAGCCGCGGGGCTTCGATGTCGAGGTGAGCCCGAACCGGATCAAGCTTGCCCCAGGTGAGTCGGTGACCTTCGAGATCACATTTACCAACAAGAACGCCCCCGTAGGCACCTGGCGTTTCGGGTCGCTGACCTGGGACTCCGGGAAAAACAAGGTGCGTAGCCCGATCGCGGTCAAAGCTGCTGCAATCGAATTCCCCAATTCGGTGAGCGGGACCGGAGTCACCGGAAGCGCCACCATCCCGGTGGCGTTCGGGTACACCGGCACCTACACGGCGACAGCCCACGGTCTCGCTGCGGATGCGTCACAGTCGGGCGTCGTGCTGCACGATGGTCCCGATCAGGAGTTCGATCCCGTCGAAGACGTGCCCCAGGGCGACGTGGTGGCCCATCCGTTCACACTGTCCGGCTCGGCCTTCCTTCGCATAACGATGGGAGAGGACGACCTCACCAGTGTCGACGCTGCGGCTACGGACATCGATCTGTATCTGTACTTCAACGGCGCCCTGATCGCCCAGTCCACAGCCGGTGGGACCGACGAGCTGATCGATCTCGAGGCACCAGCAGATGGGAACTACGTCCTGTACGTCCACGGGTGGCAGGTCGTCGATCCGCCTCCGGGGGTTGGGTACACCTTCCATCTCTGGGATGTCCCGACGGCCGCCTCGAGCCTGTCGATTAATGCCGCCACCCCGACCACTGCCACTATCGGCACGATCGGCAACGTGGTGGTGGACTGGACAGGGCTCGCCCCGGGAGGCTCCTACCTCGGAGCTGTGTCCCATTCCGATGGGGCGACCGACTTCGGCCTCACGCTGGTCGCAGTCGACTCGTAGGGCCGCCCACAATTTGGTAGAGAGTGGGGCGTCTTTGGCGCCCCTCCCCTCTAGTCGTTGAAACCGGGCGGGGGAACCAATTCCAGCGCACCCGAGTCGCCGGTCGACACCGTGTAGCTGCCGTCCGCCGGATGCTCACACAGGAAGAGCTCACCGCCACCCTGGTGATAGGTGTAAGCGGTGTCGCCGTGA
>DATDJH010000190.1:0-2798 GCA_036520635.1 Acidimicrobiia bacterium | reverse complement strand
GGTGAAGGTCCACGCGCCTTCACGGTGTGGGATGCCCTCCTGCCAGTCGAGGTCGGAACCGCCCCGTTTCCTGAAGGCGGGGACGAGCTCCACCAGTTCGGGGTGGACCGGGCCGCAGTGGTAGCACTCGTTGTAGTTCTCGACGATTGCCTTCCAATTGGCGGCGACCGGGTAGACGATCCTGATGGCGGTTCGGAGGTCGTCCAATGGGTAGTTGGCCAGGTAGGTCTCTGTCCCCTGGAACTGTGCTGCCAGAGGCGCTGCAGACTCGGGGTTGAGGTGGACCCAGAGAAAGCCTCCCCAGGTCTCGACGGCAACGGCATGCAAAGGAAGGTCTTCCTTCCGAAGCCCGTCATCCTCCTCCAGAAATGGCGCGGCTCTGAGACGCCCGTCGAATGAGTAGGTCCATGCGTGATACGGGCACTGAATCGAGCCGTGGAAGGTGCCTGTCGGGCCCAGGGCCTCCTGCACCGGCTTGCCGACCGCGTCGCTCAGCACCGATCCGCGATGCCGGCAGAGGTTGAAGTACCCATGGAGACCGCCGTCGCGGGCCCGGGTGACGATCACAGACTCGCCAACTACCTGACACACCAGGTGGTCCCCAGGCTCCGGGATCTCCTCGGTGCGACCGACACAGAACCACTGGCTCTCGAACACCTTGTCCTGCTCTTTGGCAAACCATTCGGGCGCCACATAGCGATCGCGGGCCAGGGTGGGTATCACCGGGTTGAGATTACCCGAGCCGCTGGTTCGGACCAGATGGGTGCGATCAGGCCCATTCCCTCGGGATCTGCTCGATCCAGCGTCGCTCCCAGATCAGAGAGTCGTCATGCATGGCTTTCAACTCCACGGTGAGATGGAAGGTGTGGGCGTCTGCGGTCATTTCCAATGTGCCGACCGTCCCGACGCTCCAGCCGGGTCGCTCGAGGTGGATCTCGTTCTGGGACCAGACCCGTGTCGTCGCGGGGTCTTCGTCGCCGACTACCACCTCCCAACTCTGTTGGGAGTCGTAGATCAGGTCCGCCCTTTCGGGCTGCTCTTCTCTGCTCTCGATGTCCCGGCGAAACCGCGTGGTGTCACCTTCGTGACTGATGGCCCAGTCGCGGTCTGAATTGGTCGCCAGGGTGGGTGGTGGCGGGGGCGGGGCTGATTCCTGCCAATCCAGGTCCTGGGTGGAGCTGCGGGGAGGTACGACCGGTAACAGGAGCTTCGAGGCGCTGGGGTCGATTGTCACGGCGAAGCGCTCGCCCGGGGGCCAGACCACAGGAAAGTCAGCGCCAGCCAAGGCGAGACGCAGACGCCATCCGCGGGGGATGACCGCGGAGGCAGCCAGCAGGGCAAAGCGGACCGTCACCGCCTTGCCGGGCTCGACGAGGACCGGGGAAGAAAGATCGTCGGGAAAGGCCAGGTTTCGGTTGCCCCGGCAGATGAGATGGGTCTCTCCGCTTGGCGACACCGTAAGCAGGCGTGCGGCGACGAGTCCCACAGCGCGATCCGAAGTCACGGTCACTTCGACTTCGGGATAGCCGAGGATTTCGATTGGCTCATCCATCGGTGGCGTCTCGAAGCACAACGAGGCATCGTCGTCGAGGGACGAATCCAGACTGCCGATTCCAGCGCGGTCCCACGCCGGGGCATGGCCACCGACCCACTGCGGTCCCCGCCAGGTCAGCTCGTCGTGCTCCAGGTCTTCGAGTCCGAAAGCCAGGGTGCTCCCGTCGACGGGTGGCCACGAAGGCTCCGCCCTCCAGTAGCCGGCGGCCCGGACCCCGTCGTAGGGGGGCCCTGTTCTCACATAGACCGCGAGTTGCGGCAGTTCCATGATCCCGTTTTGGTCACCACGCAAATGGTGCGCGAACCATCGGGTCATCAGGTCCAGGTGGTCGAGGGTGGGCCCGGGGACTCCGGTTGCCGGCCGGTAATGGCCCCAGGGACCGATCACGGTTCGGGTGGGGCAAGTGAGATGCTCGGCGAGGGCCAGCATCCCGTCTACATAGCCGTCGATCCAGCCCCCGATCAGGAGGGTCGGGCACTGAATCGCGCTGTAGTCCGCACAGGGCGAGCCATGAAGCCAGTAGGCGTCTCGCTTTTGATGGTGGAGCCACTCGAACGGCCATTGCGGTGTGCCCTCTAGACGTTGCATCCACTCCTCGAACCAGACATCACCCACGATGTCAGGATCCGGTGGCAGGCCGTTCAGGGCCACCATCGAGGTCGGCCAGTCAACCTGCTCGGCTGCGTGCAACGATCCGCCGGTGTAGTGCACGTCGGATGCGAACCGATCGTGGGTGGCGTGCATCGGGACGATGGCTTTGAGCTCGGGAGGTTGAAGCATGGCCGTCTGGAGCGAGCTGAACCCGCCCCACGAGATTCCCCACATCCCGAGATCCCCGGTGCACCAATCCTGTGCCGCAAGCCATCGCATGACTTCCAGGGTGTCGGCCTGTTCCTGGCCGGTGTACTCGTTCTCGATGATGCCGTTGGAGGCGCCGGTTCCCCGGATGTCGACGCGCACCCCTGCGATGCCGTGCTTTGCCAGGTATGCGTAGGTGGACCAGTCCCGAGCGGTGCAGTCGTCGTCCTTGCGGTAGGGCAGCGATTCGACCACAGCCGGGAACGGGCCGTCACCATCAGCGTCCGGTTGGTAGACGGTGAGGGCGATCCTGACCCCATCTGCCATTTCGACGAACACCCGTCGGTCGATCCTGACCGGGTAATCACGTGTGGGCTCGGGCACGCCGGGAGGGTAACCGGCGGGTGCGAGTGCAGGGGCCGGGACCGTCAGCCGGGTCTACTGT